>JAIQGE010000004.1 GCA_020072815.1 Terriglobia bacterium
GCGGGATCGGTTCGCTCATCGGATTGTTTGGCGGCGGCTCCTCTCTCGGGTCGGCGAATGTAGCTGGAGCCAACGATGCTGGCGGCGGATTGTTCGGCGGCCTGGGAGCGATGGCGCCGGCGGCCGGCATTCCCGGCGGAACTGCAAGCTTCGGAGCGGGCGGCGGCTTCACCGCTTCGTCGGCGTTGACCACGGCAAGCCTGAGCAGCAGTGGACGCGTAGCTTTTGGGACGCCTTCATCGAATAAGAGTCCCATTCCGATTTTCGGCAGCGGTGCGACGCTGGGTCAAAGCATTGCTGGATTCGGCGCACTGGGCCTCTCGATGGTTGGCGGTAAATTTGGCGGCGGCGTGGGGCAGGCCGGTGGAATCATCACTTCACTTGCGCTCATGGCGGCCATGAATCCCACTGGCCCGGCCGGAATGCTGCTGGGTCATCTCGGATTGATGGGCGGCGCCGGCGGCACGATGGGCACGCTTGGCGGCGCACTTCTTGGAGCAATAGGGCCAGGGCTTCTTGGATTCGGAGTTGGACAGAACTTCGGGCCAGTGGGCGGGACGCTGATTGGCGGCGGCCTTGGCGCGGGCGCGGGCGCGTTGTTGGGACTTGCGGGCGCGCCATTCACGATGGGCGTAAGCATTCTTATCGGCGCGCTGGCGGGCGCGGTCGGTGGGCTACTGGGTGGACTCTTTGGCGCGGGCAAACGCCGCAAGCAAGCGAACGCCTTCGCCGACACGCTGCTGCCGGAAGTAAAGAAAATCGAGGACGACTACAAGAGCTTTGGCCTTGACTCGGCCAGCGCGATCTCGCAGTTGGAAGCGCTGCGCACGCAGGCCGAGCAGCAGATGAAAGCGCTGAAGGGCGAAGGCAGCTCGGTGCTGAACAACAAGATCGGGCCGACGATTGATGCGGCGGAGAAAGACATCAAAGGCTTCCAGGCGGACCGCGATCACCGCAGTTCGCTCACGTTCGGAGCGCCGGAATTCGCGCGCGGCGGATGGACAGGGAGCGCGCGAGGAGGATTTGCGGCCGTGCTTCACCCTGATGAGTTCGTAGTGAAAGCGCCCTACGCGGCCAAGAACCGAGGCGCGTTGGAGGCGATGAATGCCGGCGGCAGCGCGGGGGGATTTAGCATGGGTGATCTACACATCCACACTCCAACATTTGATCGCAAGTATGTCCGCAGCTCTGAGTTCCGCGAGGACCTGAAGGCCGCCATCGGCGGGATGAGGAAGGAAGGGCAGTGGTGAAACAAATCGAGCCGGTGCGAGTGTCGGAACACGATGCGATAGAGGCGTGTACGCAGGTTCTCGGATTCATCCTCTCGCACCTGGTGCTACTCGATCCTTACGCGAAGATAGAAGGGCGCAAGTCAACGCTTCTGCAAACTCTCAAAGCAGACACAGAGAGCAGTGAGCTGCCGGATGACTCTAAAAAGTTGATCTATGGCATCATCCAAGGTGCTGAGTTGAGCCTAAAGGCAGCGGTCGAAGGGTATAACAAAACGCATGAAGCGTAAGCCGCGCGGCCCCCTCTTCCCCCCCTGCCGCACTGTCATATAAGTCCTGTTTTTGGGGTCTTACTGTCACGTAAAGTCTGTTTTACTGTCACGGAGCGCCGGTAGCCCCACCGCGTCTCCGCGGTGAGTTCGCTCCCGGCAATGTTTATAATCGAACGTCGCATCACCGAGGCAAACCCAACCGTGTCCTTCGAGAAAAGCACTTACGAACTGCGCCAGCAGAAGCTGCGCGAGATTGCTGCGCTGGGCCAGGAGGCCTATCCCCACAAGTTCGCGTTCACCCACACTGTGCCAGAAATTCTGGCCGGCTTCAGCCACAACACGGCGGAAGAACTGGAACGCGGCCGCGTCAACGTGAAAGTTGCCGGACGGCTGATTTCCATCCGGCTGCAGGGCAAAGCCGGGTTCGCCCACCTGCAGCAGGGCGGACAGCGCCTGCAGATCTACGTGAAGCTGGACTTCGTCGGCGAAAAGGGCTTTGCGCTGTACAAGCTTCTCGATTTGGGAGACCACGTCGGCGTGCGCGGCTATTTGTTCCGCACCCGCACCGGCGAGCTGACCATCCACGTGGAGGAGATCACCTTCCTGAGTAAAGACCTGCTGCCGCTGCCGGAGAAATGGCACGGCCTGCAGGACGTGGAACTGCGCTATCGCCAGCGCTACGTGGACATGGTGATGAACCAGGACGTGCGCGAAGTCTTCGTCAAGCGCAGCAAAGTGGTGCAATCCATGCGGCGTTTTTTTGACGCGCGCGGTTACGTGGAAGTGGAAACGCCCATGATGCAGCCCATCGCCGGCGGCGCCACGGCGCGGCCGTTTGTTACCCACCACAACACGTTGGACATTGACCTTTATTTGCGCATCGCGCCGGAGCTGTATCTCAAACGGCTGGTCGTCGGCGGGTTGGACCGCGTGTATGAAATCAACCGCAACTTCCGCAATGAGGGCATTTCCACGCAGCACAACCCTGAGTTCACCATGCTGGAGTTCTACCAGGCCTACGCCGACTACAAAGACATGATGCAGATCACCGAAGACCTGCTGTCCCAGGTGGCGCAGGACGTGAACGGCTCTACCAAGGCAACATTCAACGACCACGAGATTAACTTCGCAAATTGGCAACGGCTCTCCATGCGCGAAGCCATCATTAAATACTGGCCGGAAGCCGCCGCACCAAAACCGGAGATGGCGGACTTTGCATCGAACGATTCCGTGGGCAAACTAGTGCAGCGGCTCAACGCGAAACACACGCCGCACATGCCTTACGATCCCAAAGACCCGGCGGGCAAGACCATTGCCGCCATGTTTGAG
The DNA here is from genome assembly GCA_020072815.1 of Terriglobia bacterium. Classification (NCBI taxonomy): domain Bacteria; kingdom Pseudomonadati; phylum Acidobacteriota; class Terriglobia; species Terriglobia bacterium. Next base: position 2,831 of record JAIQGE010000004.1, read on the forward strand.
GCCGTGGCGGAAGAACACCTGATCCAGCCGACCATCCTGTATGACTTTCCTGTGGCCATTTCGCCGCTATCGAAAAACAAGCGCGACGAGCCGGACTGGGTGGAGCGTTTTGAAGTGTTTGTCGGCGGGCTGGAAATCGGCAACGCCTTCAGCGAGCTCAACGATCCGGAAGAGCAGCGCCGCCGCTTTGAGCAGCAGCTCAAGGAAAAAGAGCGCGGCGACGAAGAAGCGCACGCCATGGATGAGGACTACATCCGCGCGCTGTCATACGGCCTGCCGCCGACGGGCGGCGAGGGTATCGGCATTGATCGCGTGACCATGCTGCTCACGGGCTGCAAGTCCATCCGCGACGTGATCCTGTTCCCCCTGCTGCGTCCGCAGGCCCCGCAGGAGATTGTGGTGGAAGAGCCGGAAACCGGAAAAAAGTAGCTCAACCCTGCCCGCTCTGCTCTAGAATTCCATCGGCTGCGCGACTCTTGGCCGCTATCAGCCTTGGGTTGCCCGTAAGGAGAAACATGCGGAAGTGGGGCATTGTCGTCACCATCGCTTACCTGCTGGTCCTGTTGGGACTGGTTGTCCCGTTCGCCGTTTCCCAATTCGGAGGTAGCAGCAGCATCGCGGAATCGTATACCAGCTGGTGGACGTGGATTCCCCTGGGGATCGCCGTGTTCAGCCAGGCCCTTCTCCTCTTTCTGTCCGTGGACACCTCCTGGCGGCGGCTCAAACCGCGGGCCCACGTTCTTGTTTCCTGCGTCTTCACGGCGGCGATGCTGGCCCTGCTCTCCAGTTGCGTCATTCTCTCCCTAGATGCTGCAACCAGAAACCACATTGCCGACGCACCGTACTTTTTTGGCGGGTTGGGCGTGCTCTGGGGGTTTTGGGCGATTCTGTTTTACCTTTATGCCCGCAATTCCAGCGACGTGATCACCCGCGCCACCTCCTGGCTGCTCAAAGGCAGCGTGCTGGAACTGCTGATCGCCGTGCCTTCGCACATCATCGTGCGGCGCCGTCATGATTGTTCAGCCCCGGTAGTGACCAGCTTCGGCATAGCCACCGGCATCGCCATCATGCTCATGTCGTTTGGTCCCAGCGTGCTTCTGCTTTACAAGAAACGCATGGACGAGTACGCGAACCGCGGCCCCGCGGCAAAATGAAGCCTGGAAGTTACCGCCGTACCTGCGTGGCGAACATTCACTCTTGATCTGCGTCCGCCTGCTGTTAACATCAAGGCAAGCTGAATCTATTTGTTCACGCACAAGAGGGTCTATGCGCCGTTTCTTCCTGATTCTCACCATCGTCGTGCTGGCTGTTGGGCTTGCTCAGCCGCAAACCCTGCCGGCCGGCTGGGTGAAATACTCTTCGGTGGAAGGAAAATTCACTGTCTTGTTGCCGGTGAATCCGCAACCCAGTGAGGACAAGAAGACCTATCCTGAAGGTGACGTGGTCACGCACATGTTCTTGGCCAAACCCAATGATTTGTGGCTTTGCGCCATTGGTTATACCGACTACCCGATGGACGTGAATGCAGAAAAGGAACTGGCCGCGGACCGCGACAATTTTGTAAAGGAAGTGGGCGCTACCATCTCCACCACGGAGCGGACAAATTACACGCGCGTGCCTGGCGACCTGCTCCCAGCGTTGCAGTTTGTCGCCACCAGCGACGCCGGAACCTTCAAAGGGACCGTGGTTTTGGACAACCGCCGCGCCTACATCGCCGTCACCTTCAACCGCGCCGGCAGTGACCACACAGCGGACATCGAACGCTTTTTCTCTTCGTTTAAGCTCACGAAATAATTTCGCGTGGAGCGGACCTCAGCTTTCTAGAGCCACAACGCTGGATCGCCGGAAAAGGGCAGGCACGTTCCATCCCAATCTGCTGGAGTTACTGACGCCAGTTCCGTTTCCGCGGGGCGGTCCTGCTGTGGCCTGCGGTCTTTCTTATGCCGTCTTCCGCTGGAGAATACGTTGTCGCCGTCAATCACCTGGAATAGTTTGTCGGGATTGACTTTTACCTGCACCACTACGGCCTCACTCGGCTGCACGCTCACCACCAGCAACTGCAGGTCTTCATTCTTGCCCGCGCCTGTGTCTTTGGCGTAGATGAACGTATGTTCTCCGCTGCGCCGCGAATAGCTGCGCACCATGGGCTGCCAGCCGTTGCCGCCCGCGCGCTGCACGATCTCATCCAGTTCCTTGTCCATGCCGCTGTTGCGCAGGCGCTGATTTTCAAACAGAGCGATCTTTACGTTCTTCACGCCGGCTACATGCCAGACCTTCACTGCCAGGCCGGCAACGCCCAGGATGAAACGATGGTTGCGGTGCACCTGGTAGCGGGCCTCAATGTGGTGGACGATGTTGCCAAAATCGTCGCCGTACGCCCGGCCGCTGCCCAGACCTAGCATCGCGGACAAGGCGCTGACCAGCACGGTGGCCCGGCGAATGCTACTCGTCTTCATCGTCTTGGGCCAAGTTTTCATGGGCGCTCTCCTTCTTGTCCTTGTCGGGCTTGTCGGATTTTTTCTGTGAGGCCGGTTTGTGCCGCGGCCGGTCGTCATCTTTGTCTTTGATGTCATCCGGGATGCCGAACTTGCCGCCCAGCACGGCGATCTTGTCCATATCCACAAAGCCGACGATGTTCACCACCGTCAACTCTTTCGGCCCGGTCACCAGGATGGCCAGTCCGGCAATCTTGTCGCCGTCCTTCAGCAGGTAGATCTCGCTGTGCTGGTGCTGTCGCTTGTTGACGCTTCTTACAATGGGGCTCCAGCCGGGACGCGCAAGCTGAGAACGGATGGCCTGCACGTCCGCCTGGTCATACTGGCCGGGTTCGTCAAACTCAAAGTTCTTGACGTAGATCCCTTTCACGCCCTTGATGGCGTCTTTGACGTCCTTGGCATCGGAGTCGCCTGACATCTCCAGGACCTTGCTGGCCAACGCCAGCAGCGGACCATCCAGCGTGATGTCATTGACCACTGAGGCCTTGTTGCTCAGCTTCTCCAGGTTCGGCAACTCCAGCTTGCCCGGTTGCGCGAAGCCCGGCAGCGGCGCCAGCGCCATCGCCAATGCCAGCGCCAGAAAAATTCGCGGCAGGGTTTTTGTTTTCAAGGTTCTCATAAGCTCTGTCTCCTGATCTTTTGTTCTTGCCGGTTTTCCGGGGCAGCCGGTTCGTTCACCTGTTTGAATACCTGGTTCAGCTTCACATTGGTAATCCGCAGGGCCAGCATCACTTTCTGCTCAGCTTCCTTACCCGATTTGAGTTCCGCCAGGCGCTGCGCTTCTTTCGCTTGTTGTACATGCCTGTATTCGCCGTACCCCAAACCCAGGCCAATCGCCAGCGCCAGAGTCGCCACCGCGCCGGTCAGGGCCGGACGCGCGGTCAGCCATCTTAGCCACGGTGACCGTTGCGTTTTCTGCCGCGATGCCGCGGCCTTGGCCTCCTGCTCCTGCCTGACGCGGGCCATCACCCTCTGGGTGAAAGCTGGGCCCGGGTCCTGTCGGCGCAGCGCTTTGCGCAAATCGTCTTCAGAAAATTGCATAACGTACCTCTCCCAGCTTGCGGCTGAGTTTCCTGCGTAATTCTTCCAGCGAGCGGTGCAGCGTGCTCTTCACCGTGTTGACCGGCACCTTCATCACTTCCGCGATCTCCGCCGGCCCCAGGCCTTCCTGGTAGCGCAGCACCACCATCATGCGCTGCCGGTCCGCCAGCGCGGCCAGCGAGTTCTGCAGGTTAGCGGTGAGCAGCGGGTCGGCATCCGGCTCTTGGTGGACCGGCTCCGGCGTATCGTCCAGGGCCAGTTCCTTGCGATGTTTGCGGCGGCGCGCCTGGTCAATGCAGCGGTTCACCGCCACGCGCCGCAGCCAGTACGTCAGATGGGCCGCGGACTTGATGTCCGCCAACCTCTGGTACAGCTCCAGAAAGACTTCCTGCGCCAGGTCTTCCGACAAAGAGCGGTCCTGCAAGAAGTTCCAGGCAATGCTGAACACCATGGCCTGGTGGGCCTGGACAATCTCGGCGAAGGCCGACCCGTCGCCCCGCGGCGATTGCGCCTCTCGCAGGGCTGATTCCAGTCGGTCTTGCCGCGCCTGTTGTTCGACGTCCAAAATTGGCCTCTTCTGGAGACTAATACGCAGTCCAGTCCCAAACGGGTGCAAAGAAAATAGTCGCCCCACAAGTCCTTTTGCCTGAGTTCTCTAGCCTTCGCGGGGACCGTATTCAGCGGCTCATCGTCAACGCGACTTCTCGTCCGCATGACACCGCAGCCAGATCACGGTGCGTCCGCCACCGGGTTCCGCAACGTGCCCAGTCCCCCGATGGTTACTTCCACCACATCACCGGCCACAACAGGACCGCCGCCGGCGGGAGCGCCGGTCAAGACCAGGTCGCCGCGATTCATGGTCATCCTGCGCGAGATGTAGCGCAGCAGCACGTCGAGCGGGAAGATGAAATCCACGGTGTCGGCCAGCTGCCTCTGCTTCCCATTCACACGGCTTTCCAAAGGGACGCCCCGCCAGGGGTCCAGGCCGTCATGCACCACAGGCCCGACGGGGCAGAAGGTGTCGAAGCTCCTGGCGCGGGTCCCCGGGTCGTCACTTTCCTCAAGATCGCGGGCGGTAACGTCGTTGGCGATGGTGTAGCCTGCAATGTAACCTCGCACGTCTTCGTCATCACGGAGATTGCTGCAGCGTTTGGCGATGACTACGGCCAGCTCGCCTCCGAATTCCACTTGCTGCGAAATCCTGGGGCGCAGAATGGTTTCGCCATGCGCGATGATGGAAGACGGCGGCTTCATGAAAATCAGCGGCTCGGCCACTTTAAGAAACTGGGCGACGATGCCCCACTCCAGGTAGTTTCGTCCGCTACAAATGATCTGTGAGGGCTGCACGGGCGCGAGCAACGGGGCGGACGCCAGCGGTATGGCCGGGATTTTTTGGCCGCCTGCTGCATCCGGAACGCCTCCTTCGACTCTAGGAAGAATGTGGGTGATTTGTTCGTCTCCGGCGACAGTCTCCACCATCCCGTATTGCGGCCCCGCGGACGTGGAAAAACGGCAGTAGATCATCGGCGCTATTGTAAAGCGCAGAGGGCGAACCGATGGCAGGCTACGCGCAGTCTCGCGCGTTCCTCAGCGGCGGCTCGAGGCGCTGCAGGTTTGATGGCCGAATTAGAAGAGAAATCGGAGACGTCGCGCAGGCACTTTACGGTGCTACTCGAGTTGTTTGAAAGACGACGAGTTTCCAGTTGCCGTTCTGTTTCACCCAAACCCGGGTGTTGCGCACGTCGCCACTGTATGGCTTCCCGTTGACGACCGTCTTGACAGAGGCCAGGGCGTTCACCACCGCCGTGTCTCCATAGACGCGTATCTTCGCTTCGCGCACAGTGATCGATTCGTACTTGGTAGTACCGGACCTGAAATTCTCGATCTCCTGAGCCTTCGTGGTCAGAATACCATCGCCGTGGATAGCCACGTAATCATCGGCGTAATACTTCTCCATAACGCTGGTGTCGCTTTTCAAAATGGCCTGAAGAACCTGTCCTTGAAGCGCCTTGATTTCTTGCTGGGTATTGCCGTCTGCGGCCTTGGCGCCTTGTTGGACAGCAGTGCCGCTGCCCGCGGTCTGCCCACTTTCCTTGGGGCTGGCTGGTGGACTTCCGGTTTGGCTCGAAGCCATCGGCGCCGCCAACAAGCAAAACGCAGCAGCGCTCAAAGTCAAAACTTTGACGTTTCTCATGGTGAAGCTCCTGTAAGGGGGATGCGAGCCGGTCTGGAAGTCGGCTGAGGATACGCTAGGCCTTCAGCACTGTCAAGAATACGGATCGCGTGAAACCATGACTCAGGTTCTTGCTTAGCCTCCGGCCCGCCCTCCCGCCCGCAACCTTGTTAAACTTGCTATTCGACTCCATCCTCAAGGAGAACACCCTCGTGGCTGATGACACTTCCCTTGCCGCCGCCATCCTGGATGAAGCCCGCCGCAGCTTTCGCGGCTACAAACGCCTGGCTGACGGCGCCCTGGCCCAGGTGGATGACCGCGGCTTCTTTTACGTGCCCGATCCGGAGTCCAACAGCATCGCCATCCTGGTAAAGCATATTTCCGGCAACCTGCGGTCGCGCTGGACGGACTTTCTGACCACTGACGGCGAAAAACCCGACCGCGATCGCGACCAGGAATTCATCATCACGCCGGAAAATACCCGCCAGGACCTGATGCAGCGCTGGGAAGCCGCCTTTGAAACGACTTTCAACACGCTGCAGAGCCTTACGCCGGAGGATTTTTCGCGCACGGTGTACATCCGTGGCGACGCCCACACGATTCTGCAGGCCATCAACCGCAGCCTGAACCACATTGTCAGCCACATTGGGCAGATTCAATACGTGGCCAAGCTGGTGCAAGGCACAAACTGGCAGACACTGAGCGTTCCTCGGGGAAAGTCCAAAGAATTTAATGCCATGAAGAAGGAAGACCGCAAAGGCATCGCACCGACGAGGGGTTGAAAGGTGTGAGTGAGAATCGGCAATCGATATTCATCAAAGTTCCCTCATCCCGGCGGCTGTGAGCAATCGTGCGGGTCTCAACGAAATATTTCAACCCTTGACTCCGCCTGCCGAAACAGGCTTATATCAATGCCACCCTAAGGCAAGCTGATCGGCACATATTGGCCCAGCCAACCAAACTCGTCCGCCGTCTCTCCCTCACTGATTCCGTCTTGTTGCTGGCCGGGGGCATCATCGGCTCTGGAATTTTCCTCACCGCCCAGGACATCGCTCTCAACACGCGGCGGCCCTGGCTGTTTCTGGGAGTGTGGGCAATTGGCATGGTCATTACTCTGCTGGCGTGCTTTGCCTTTGCCGAGATGGGCGCCATGTTCCCCGAAGCCGGCGGGCAATACGTGTACATGCGCGAGGCTTACGGCGAATTTGTCGCCTTCCTCTACGGATGGATGATTTTTACCGTGAGCAACGGCGGGACCATCGCCGCGCTGGCCGCCGGCTTTGCTTTGTACGTGGGCAGCCTGCTCCCGTCGCTGGACATCAACCACGCCGTGCTGACCCTCGGCCCCATGGCCTACACCCAAGGACATCGCCTCATAACTCTGGGGCCTTTTGCGCTTACCCGCGGGCATCTGGTGGCGATCACCGCCATCGCTTTCCAGACGGCGATGAACGTTTTTGGTTTGCGATGGGGCGCGATCCTGCAGAACATCGCCACCTGGATGAAATTTGCCGCCATCGCTGCGTTTGTGGTGTTGGGTCTGGCCATCGGACACGGATCGTGGGGCCACTACTCGGCCACGCTTCCGGCGACGAGCGGCTCGCCTTCTCTGTTTGCTGGCGTGGGTGTGGCGCTGATTGCCGTTTTCTGGGCGTTTGATGGCTGGGTGTACATCACATGGATTTCCGGTGAGGTGAAAGACCCACAGCGCAACCTGCCGCGCTCGCTGGTGCTGGGCCTGCTGATTGTCGGGGTGATTTACCTGGCCATCAATGCTGTTTATCTCTACGCGCTGCCCATGAGCGAAATTGGCGCGCAGACGGCGGTGGCCCAGGCCGCGGCGGTTTCCATGTTCTCGCCCGGCGCGGCGCGCTGGTTGTCATTCATGATCGCCGTCTCATGCTTCGGCGCAATGGCCAGTTGCGTCATGTCCGGCGCGCGCGTGTATTACGCCATGGCCGACGACGGCGTCTTCTTCCGCACGCTGGCCAATGTGCATCCGCGATGGCGCACTCCGGTTTCCAGCCTGGTATTACAGGCGATCTGGGCCGCGGCCCTGACGCTCAGCGGCAAGTATGACGAACTGTTCACCTACGTGATGTTCATGATGGTGCTCAGCTACATGCTCACCGTGGCTGCGCTGTTCGTGCTCCGCCGCAAGTTGCCCGACGCGGAGCGCCCTTACCGTTGCGCCGGCTATCCGTGGCTGCCCGGACTCTACATTCTGCTGGCCGGCGTCTGGGCCTGGTACGCGGTGGCTGAACGCCCCAAAGAAGCCATCGCCGGAGTGGTGATCGTGCTGGCGGGTGTACCATTTTATCTTTATTGGCGCTGGCGGAAGAAGAAGCATCCCGCGGCGGAGGCTCTTCCTCGCTTCTAAGATTGAACGGCGTGCTTTATGAATTTCCAGAACTTCGAACTCGAACACTTCCAGTCGCTTTACGAACGCACTGTGGACATCAACCTGGCGGACAGCTCGGTGAAATGCGCCGGCGTCCGCGACCTGCTGGGCGACGATGCCACCTCGCTGACGGACCTTCCTCTTTATTACCCGGAAGTCAACGGCACAATGCTCCTGCGTGAACGCATCGCTGCCCTTTATCCCGGCTGCAACCCCAACAACGTTCTGGTCACCGTGGGCGCGGCCCAAGCCAACTGGATGGCCTGCGAGACGCTCCTGGAGCCGAGCGATGAAGTTATTGTCGTCTCACCTGGGTACCGTCAGGTGTGGGGATTGGCGAAAAACCTGGGCTGCGTGGTCAAGGAAGCGCGTCTGCGTCCGGAAAACAATTGGAAACTCGATCTGGACGAACTGGAGTTGCTCACCGGCAGCAAGACCAAGCTGGTCGCCGTGGTGAATCCCAACAATCCTACGGGAAGCATTCTTAGCAAAGACGAAATGCAACGCATCGTGAAGATCTGCGCCAAGCACGGCGCGTGGCTCCACGCCGACGAAGTCTATCGCGGGACTGAGCTGCAATCACCCGAATCGCCGAGTTTCTGGGGCATGTATGACAAGCTGATCTGCGTCAACAGTCTGTCGAAGGCTTACGGCCTGGCGGGGCTGCGCATTGGCTGGGCTGTGGCTTCATCGCAGATCGTTGAAGACTTGTGGCGTCGCCACGAATATGCCGTCATCGCCGCCGCCGGACCGAGCATGAAGCTGGCGGAGATCGCGCTGGCGCCGGAAAAGCGCCAGATGCTGCTCGACCGCCAGAGAAATCTCTCGCGCGAAGGACACGCGGTTCTGTCCAACTGGGTAAGCCAACAGCAAGGCCGCTTCTCCGTGCACAAAGCCGTCGCCACTTCGATTGCGTTTGTGGGCTATAACTTCGGCATGCCGTCGGTCGAACTGGCCAACCACATTCGCGAAAAAGCTTCCGTGCTGGTGGCGCCCGGCGCGTACCTGGGAACGGAACACCACCTGCGCATCACCGTGGGCTACGAGCCGGAGAAGATCAGAACAGCGCTGGGAAGAATCCGCGCCGCTGTGGCTGAGTTGCAACTGGCATCGTCAGTACAATAAGGACTGGCCTACGGGCGCACCCAGCGCGTAGCGCCAATGGGAGAGCAGTCGTGAAGTTTCTTGGCCTGATAGCTTCCCTTTTTGCCACGGCAAGTTTGCATGCGAGCGCAGCACAAGGTGGCACCCCTCCGCCGTTGGTGCCCGTCAACCACGTGGACCTGCAGCGCTATGCCGGTAAATGGTTTGAAATTGCCCGCTATCCCAACCGTTTCCAACGCGCTTGCCAGTCTGACGCCACAGCCGTGTACACGTTGCTCAAGAACGGCAAAGTCCAGGTGGTGAACGCTTGCCGCAAATCGAATGGAAGCACAAAAGATGTCAGGGGCACGGCCAAAGCCGTCGATGCAAGCAACGCGCGTCTGAAGGTCACTTTTTTCTGGCCGTTTTACGGCGACTACTGGATCATCGCTCTGGATCCCGACTACTCCTGGGCTGTGGTGGGCGAGCCGGGGCGCAAGTATCTCTGGATCCTGAGCCGCACTCCACAGATGACCGAGGCAGACTACCTCAAGGCGCTGGACGAGGTGCGCCGGACAAGTTACGATCCGGCGCGGTTAATAAAGACGCCCCAGTCCGGCCATGAATAGGGGCCTGTCGCGGTCTGGCTATCCTTGATGGTTGCATCGGCGCCAACGGAGTCACGGTTTGCGTGGACGACCTCATTTGCGGAAAAAGGAAGCTATGCAACAAGAATCGGCTTCTGTAGAGCTCAAACGCGACGGCGACGTCCTGATCGTCACCATCAACCGTCCGCAGGCGCGCAACGCGGTTGACTCCGCCACCGCGAGCAAACTCGCCGACGCCTTCCAGGCTTTTGACCACGATGCCAACGTGCACGTCGCCATTCTCACCGGCGCAGGCGGGACATTCTGCGCGGGAGCCGATCTGCGCGAAATCGCCGAGGGCCGCCGTCCTCCGGTGGACCCTGCGGGCACGGGCCCCATGGGTCCGACGTGGCTGCAGATGAGCAAGCCGGTGATCGCCGCCATCGAAGGCCACGCCGTAGCCGGCGGACTGGAACTTGCCGTGTGGTGCGATCTGCGCATCGCCGCACGCGATGCCGTGCTGGGCGTCTTCAACCGCCGCTTTGGCGTACCCCTGATTGATCTGGGCACAGTGCGGCTGCCGCGCATGATCGGCCACAGCCGGGCGTTGGACCTGATTCTCACCGGCCGCGCAGTGCCTGCTGACGAAGCTTTGCAGATGGGGCTAGTCAATCGCGTGGTGGAAAAAGGTAAGTCGCTGGAAGCGGCGGTGGAACTGGCCCGCACGCTGGCGGAATTCCCCCAGCAAGGGCTACGCGGCGATCGCCTGTCCGCGATCGAACAATGGTCGCTTTCCTGGGACGAGGCCCGCCGCAACGAACTCAAGCGCGGACTAGAAACGCTGAACTCCGGCGAGGCGCACACCGGCGCGGAGAAATTCTCTTCCGGCGCCGGCAGGCACGGACGCTCCACCGTTGACAAATAGGCGGCTTGGCCGTCCTATGTTAGCCTGGGCCGTTTGCAAGATTGTCCCAGCACCCGGCCGTACGGAAATTGTTGATGAACACGTTGCTCAAAGACCTCACCTACGCTTTCCGCGGCCTCGCCAAGAACCCGGGGTTCGCCCTTGCAGCGGTGTTGTCCTTGATGATCGGCATTGGCGCCAACACCACTATCTTCAGCGTGACCAGCGCGCTCTTCCTGAATCCCCTGCCCTACAAAGATGCCGGCCGCCTGACGATCCTCTGGAACCGCTCGCCCGGCCTGAACATTACGCAGGACTGGTTCTCCACCGCGCAATATTTTGACGTCAAGAATACGAGCAAGAGCTTTGAGGACGTGGCCATCGCCATCGGCGGCGTGCAGAACCTCACCGGTAACGGCGAACCGGAGCGAGTCGGCGCCATCCTGGTGTCATCCAACTTGTTGCCGATGCTGGGCGCGCACGCTGAGCACGGCCGGCTGTTCAATGCGCAGGATGACGTCCCCGGCGGCGCGGGCGTGGCGATTCTGGGCCACGGCACGTGGCTGCGGCGTTACGGCGCGGACCCGCGGGTGATTGGCAAGTCGCTCACCATGAACGGCAAGACCTACCAGATTGTGGGCGTGCTGCCGGGATCTTTTTCTCTGCCGCGCGAAGTCATGCCCACGCTGGACGGCGCGGAAGATGCCGAAGTCCTTCTGCCTTTGCCGATGGCCGCCGACGCGGCGTCCAATCGCGGGCACGAAGATTACAACATCGTCGCCAAGTTGAGGCCCGGAGTCACCGCGCGCCAGGCGCAAGCGGAAATGGACACGCTGACCGCGCGCCTGCGCCATGACTTCCCCGACCTCTATCCGCCCAACGGCGGGTTGACCTTTGGCGTGGTGCCGCTGCTCGAGCAAGTGGTGGGCGACGTCCGCATGCCGCTGCGCCTGATGTCCGGCGCGGTGGGCCTGGTGCTGCTGATCGCGTGCGTCAACGTGGCCAACCTTCTGCTTTCGCGCGCGCTCGCCCGGCAAAAGGAAATTGCCATCCGCGCTGCGCTGGGCGCCAGCCGCAAACGGCTCTTGCGCCAACTGCTTACGGAGAGCGTGGCGCTCGCGCTGCTAGGCGGCGTGCTGGGCGTGCTGTTCTCCGCCCTCAGCCTGCAACTGGTGCGCGTGCTCGGCGCGAAACGCATTCCCCGGCTGCATGAGATCGCCATTAACGGCGAAGTTCTGCTGTTCACGCTGGGCCTGTCCATCTTGGCGGGAATCATTTTTGGCCTGGCGCCGGCGTTGCGCGTCTGCCGTCGCGACGTCCAATCCAATTTGCAGGACGCCTCGCGCGGCTCTTCAGGCGCCAGCGCCGTCTGGGGACGCGGCAACAACCTGCGCCGGCTGCTGGTGATCGCCGAACTGGCGCTTTCCGTAGTCGTGCTGGTGGCCGCCGGACTGTTGATTCGCAGCTTCGCGCGCCTGCAAAACGTTTCACCGGGATTCAACTCGAACGGCGTGCTCACTCTCGAGCTCACCATGAGCGGACGCCGCTACGGCGACAAGCAAGCCGTGCTGCAAACCTATCATCAACTCTGGGAGCGGCTGGAACGGCTGCCCGGCGTCAGCTCTGCCGGCGCTGTATCTCACCTGCCGCTCAGCCAGATGTTTGCCTGGGGACCCATCACTGTGGAAGGCCGCGCTCCCGCGCCGGGTGAGAACTTTATCAACGCCGATATTCGCATTGCCGCCGGACATTATTTTGAGGCCATGCAGATTCCGCTGCTCAAAGGCCGCCTGCTCAACGACCAGGACACGCCGGATTCGCCGCGCGTGGCGGTGGTGGACGAATACATGGCGCAGCAGATGTGGCCGGGACAGGACGCGCTGGGCAAGCGCTTCCACTTCGGCGGCCTGAATGACAAAGCGAACTGGATCATCGTGGTGGGCATTGTGGGCCGCATCAAGCAGTACACGCTGGACGCCGACTCGCGCATCGCCTATTACGTCCCGCAGACGCAGTATCCGGTGCGGGCGATGAATGTGGTACTGCGCAGCGGCTCAGCCCCGGCGGCGCTGACCTCCGCCGTGCGAAGTGAAATCCATGAGCTCGACTCCGACTTGCCGCTCTACAACGTGCTCACCATGCAGCAGCGCGTGGCGGCGTCGCTGGCGGAGCGCCGCTTCTCCATGACGCTGCTCTCCATGTTCGCGCTGTTTGCCCTGGGACTGGCCAGCGTCGGCACCTACAGCGTGATCTCTTACCTGGTAAACCAGGGAACGCGTGAGATTGGGATCCGCATGGCGCTGGGGGCAACGCCGCGAAGCATTCTCAACCTGGTCTTGCAGCGCGGCATGTTGATGACCTTGATCGGCGTGGGCGCCGGAGCCTTGCTGGCGCTAGCGGCTGCCCGCTTCATGCGGAGCTTGCTGTTCGGCATCGGCGTGGCCGACCCGCTGACGTTTGCCGCCATCACCGGACTGCTGGCTTTCGTCACCCTGCTGGCTATTTTCTTTCCTGCACGCCGCGCAGCGCGCACCGACCCGATGATTTCGCTACGCTGTGAGTAGGCCCGGCTGTGAGCGAACCCGGCGCGCATAAGCAGTGCGGGTAATCAGGCAACCCCAAAATAGAGCAAGCCATCCTTGTATGAGGTATCTAAGGGACAAGCACTTCTTTGTTCCTGTAAACATCCTGCGCCGCGATAGACTGGAAGACGTGAAGAAAACCCTGAGAAGTTTGCTCGTTGTGATTGCCCTTGCGTCTGTGGCCCTGGCCGTTGCCCAGCAAGTGAAGTTGTCTGAACCGTTCTCTAAGGCGTCGCTGGCGGCGCTGAAGGCCATCAATGCGGGAAGCTGGGAGTTCCCTTCGTCGGTTGAAACGTTGCAGGCCCAGCAGGCTGACGTGAAAGTGAAGATGGCAGCCTGCCATGACGCTGCCCAGTCCGAAGACGACGCCGATGCCTTCATCTTCCTGCAGCGATATCAGCTCAAGCACAGCCAGAATTTCAACGACTACACCCGCGCCATCTCCGAAGCCGCCAGCAAGCGGACGGGGAAAGACACCTTGCCGCGGGCGATTGCCCAGGTCTCCGCCAACCCCAGGTTCGTGGCCCGCAAGAAACAAGAGTTGGCTTGCTCCGCCGCCTTGGAAAAGGCGCTGCAATCGCGCCTATTCGCCCCGCCGGCAGCGTGCGACCTGTATTAGCGCGCATCCGCAACTTATCGAGTTGTCTCTGAGCCGCAGTCCCAATCCGCCGTGGGATTAGTTATGATGGTGGGTTAAGACCCATCTCTCTCAGGGAAACAACGAACCAGTGAAGCTCACAAAGAGCAGAATTCTGATTGCCGTCCTGCTGCTGGCGGGCGTGGCCACAGTTGCCGCTTTCATGCTGCGCGGCAAGGCGCCGGTGCAGTACTACACCGCGCGCGTCGAACAGGGCGACATCAAGCAAGTGGTGGAGGCCACCGGCACCATCAATGCGGTGATCACCGTGCAGGTGGGGTCGCAGGTTTCCGGGACCATCGCCAAGCTGTATGCGGACTTCAACTCGCACGTGAAGAAGGGCCAACTGGTGGCGCAGATTGATCCGGCGCTGTTTGAAGGGGCCATCGCGCAAGCCAAAGCCGACTTGGAAAATGCCAAGGCCAATTTGGCGGTGGCCGTGGCCAATACCGTCAAGGCCCGGGCCAACGCCGTCCAGACCAAAGCGGATTATGCGCGCGGATTGGGGTTGGCCCAGCAAGGCGTGATCAGCCCGCAGGCCCTGGACCTGGCCAAGGCCAACGCCGAAAGCGCGGAAGCCCAGGTGGCAGCGGCCCTGGCATCAGAGCAGCAAGCGCGCGCGCAGGTCCTGCAGAAGCAGGCCGCGGTGCAAGTTTCGCAGACCAACCTGGATTACACCACCATCCACGCGCCGATTGACGGCACCGTGGTGGCGCGCAACGTGGACGTAGGCCAAACGGTGGCCGCTTCACTGCAAGCTCCCACGCTGTTCACCATCGCACAAGACCTCACCAAGATGCAGGTCTACGCCAAGACCGATGAATCCGACGTCGGGCAGATTCGCGCCGGCCAGAAAGTCTCTTTCAAAGTAGACGCCTACCCGCGCGACACATTCTCCGGCGTGGTTTCCCAGGTGCGCATGAACTCCACCGTGGTGCAGAACGTGGTGACCTATGACACCATCATTGACTTCAACAATCCTGACCTGAAACTGTTTCCCGGCATGACCGCTTACGTGACCATCCCGGTGGCGACTGTGGCCAATGTCGCGAAGATTCCCAACGGCGCTTTGCGTTACAAGCCGGACTTGTCGCCTGAAGAAATCCGCGCGCTCTACCAGAAATACGGAATTCCCGAGAGCATCGGCCCGCGACCGCAGCCAGCCAAGGGAGACAACGCGCCGGCAGCCAAAGGCCGGCCGGGAAGCGTGGCTGTCGCGAAGCCTCCGGCCCCAATTGGCGAGGGCCAGGGTGCGCGCAGTGAAACCCAGGTGGTGTGGAAGCTGCTTCCTGACCAGACCCTGGCGCCGGTGCGCATCAAGACCGGCATCACCGACCACACTTTCACCGAGTTGGTCCAGGAATTGAACGGCGCGTTGAAGGACGGGGATGAGCTGGTCACCGGCGTCGCCCAAGGACGCAGCTCCGGCAGCGCTCCGCGCATGGGCGGGCCCGGCGCGCCGCGTGGACGCTAACGTGTGGGCATGAGCGCACCCGCACCCAACTCGCCCAGCGCTACGCAAGTTCTCCCCACTGCACCGGCGACAGGACAAGTGGTCATTGACGTGGCCGACCTGCACAAGACCTACCAGTTGGGCGAAACCCAGGTGCACGCTCTGCGCGGCATCAACCTCCAGATCCGCCAAGGGGAATTTGTGGCCATCATGGGCGCCAGCGGCAGCGGCAAATCCACTTTTATGAACATTGTCGGATGCCTGGATAAGCCCAGTTCCGGAAAGTATCTGCTGGAAGGCATTGACGTGGCCGGGCTGGAAAAGCGCGAGCTGGCCGGCATTCGCAACCGTAAAATCGGCTTCGTATTTCAGGGATTCAACTTGCTGGCCCGCACCACGGCGCTGGAAAACACCGAACTGCCCACGCTCTACGCGCGCATTGACAAGACGGAACGCCACCAACGCGCCGTGGACGCGCTGAAGATGGTCGGCCTGGCGGAGCGCATGGACCATTACCCTTCGCAGCTCTCCGGCGGCCAGCAACAACGCGTGGCTATTGCCCGCGCACTGGTCAACCGCCCTTCGATCCTGCTGGCGGACGAGCCCACGGGCAACCTGGACAGCCGGACGTCGGTGGAAGTCATGGAGATTTTTCAGTCGCTCAACCAGCGCGGCTTGACCATCATCCTGGTGACGCACGAGCACGATATCGCGCAGTTCGCCAAGCGGAGCATTGTCTTTCGCGACGGCAAGATCCGGCGGGATGAGACCATCGCCAACCAGGCGGTGGCGTCCGACGTGCTGAAGACCATGCCGGCGGTGGAAGAGTAGAAAGTTTATGGATTTGCTTTCCACAATCCGCACAGCATTCCGCGCTCTCACGCGCAACAAGATGCGCTCCGTCCTCACCATGCTGGGGATCATCATCGGCGTGGGCGCGGTGATCGCGCTGGTGGGGATTGGCCAGGGCGCGGACCAGACCATGCAAAAGCAGATCGCCAACCTGGGATCCAACATGCTGTTTGTCAGCTCCGGTTCCAGGAACCTGGGCGGCTTGCGGCTGGGCTGGGGAGCCACCAAAACCCTGGTGCGCGACGACGTCACCGCCATGGTGAAGGAGTGCCACGCCGTGGAGTCGGCTGCGCCGGGCACGCAAACCACCGCGCAGGTAGTCTACGGCAACGACAATTGGGGCACGCGCATTACCGGCACCACGCCGGAGTATTTTGACATTCGCACATGGCCGTTCCAGAACGGCGCCAGCTTCACCGCGGACGACGTCACCACCGCGGCCAACGTGGCGGTGATTGGCGATACGGTGCGCAAGAACCTTTTTGCCGTGACCGATCCCGTGGGCAAGACCATCCGCATCGGGAATTTGCCGTTCCTGGTGGTGGGCGTGCTGGTGGCCAAGGGACAATCGCCGGCCATGAGTGAGGACCAGGACGACACCATCATTGTCCCCATCACCACTCTGCAAAAGAAGATTACGGGACAGACCTGGCTGCGCTTTGTGATGGTGTCTGCCAAGTCGCGCGGGGCCAGCTACGCGGCGCAACAGCAGATTGAATCGCTGCTGCGTGACCGTCACCGCATTCGCGAAGGCGAGCCCAATGACTTTACCGTGCGCAACCTGGCCGAGTTTGCCGAAGCGGCGTCGGAGACCAGCAGCGTGATGACGCTGCTGCTCGGCTCCATCGCCGGCATCTCGTTGCTGGTGGGCGGAGTGATGATCATGAACATCATGCTGGTTTCGGTCACCGAGCGCACGCGGGAGATCGGCATCCGCCTGGCGATTGGCGCGACGGAGAGTGACGTCCAGTGGCAATTCCTGACCGAAGCCGTGGTGATCAGCTTGATTGGCGGCGCGATTGGCATTGTCCTGGGCGTGAGCGCCTCGTTTGCCATTTCCACCACCGTGGGATGGCCCATCCTGGTTTCCCCCACGGCCATTGCCGCAGCCGTGGGCGTGGCCATGGCGGTGGGAATTTTCTTTGGCTTTTATCCGGCGCAGAAAGCGGCCCAACTGGACCCCATTGAGGCGCTGCGCTACGAATAAGCGCTTGCCTTAGAGTGACAACAGAATGTTTTTTGAGACCATCATCCGCGAAGTGTTCAAGGCGCTGGTCCGCAACCGCGTCCGCAGCCTGCTGACCATGCTGGGAATCATTATGGGCGTGGGCTCGTTCATTTGCGTGGTGGCGGTGGGCAACGCAGGGTCCAGCCGCGTGGAAGAGCAACTCCACAACGTCGGCGACAACCTGATCTGGGTGGAAGCCGGCAGCCGCGCGCGCAGCGGAGTCCGCGTTGGCAGCAGGGGGACCAAGACGTTGATTGCGGGAGATGCGCGGGCCGTGCTGGAGCAGATTCCGGGCATCAAGAGCGCGTCTCCGAACGTTGACGGCCACCTCCAGGTCATCTATGGAAACTTGAACTGGGGCACGCAGTATCGCGGCGTGAGTCCCGACTACTTTGACATTCGCAAGTGGGAGATCCAGTACGGCAGCGCTTTCACCCAGGAAGATATGGACCAGAACTCGGCGGTCTGCGTGCTGGGTTACACCGTGGCGACAAACCTGTTCGGCGAAGATGACCCCATCAGCAAGACCGTCAACGCCAAAGGCGTTCCCTTCAAAGTGATCGGCGTGCTTAAACCCAAAGGGTTCTCCGCCACGGGCCAGGACCAGGACGATTTCGTCGTCATGCCGATGACTACGGCGCAAAAACGAATCACCGGAGTGGAGTGGCTAGACGACATCTACTTCTCCGCCACTTCGCGCGAGACCATTCCCGAAACCACCAAGCAGATCATCGCTCTGATGCGGGAACGCCATCACCTGCGTGCGGGCGACGACGATGACTTCAACATCCGCACACCGGAAGAACTCATCCGCGCGCAACTGGCCGCGGCCAACATCTTTACCTGGCTGCTGGGCAGCGCGGCGTCATTGTCGCTGCTGGTGGGGGGCATCGGCATCATGAACATCATGCTGGTCTCGGTCACGCAGCGCACGCGGGAGATCGGCATACGCCTGGCCGTCGGCGCCACGGAGCAGGACATTCAAGCGCAATTCCTGAGCGAAGCCGTGGTCATGAGCCTGATCGGCGGCGTCATGGGCGTGGTCGCCGGCATCGCCGGGGCGTTTCTGCTGAAGACGACGCTGCACTGGGAAATGCAACTGTCTTCACAAGTCATGGTGATTGCCGGCGTGTTCTCAGCTGCTGTAGGAATCTTCTTCGGCTACTACCCGGCAAGAAAAGCGGCGCAGCTGGATCCGATTGAGGGGCTGCGGTACGAGTAGAGCGACTTTATGAAGCAACTGAAGAAAAGCAAACGACCTGTCGTGCTTACGGTGAAGGGGAAGGCGGCAGCCATTGTGCAGGACGCCGAGGCCTACCAGCGTCTGCTCGATATCGCCGCCCAAGCTGATCCACGGGAAGGCATCCGCCAGGGCCTGGAGCAGGCGAAAAGAGAGGTCCGGCCGGTCAGAGAATTTTTTGACGAGTTCGAAGCCACCCATGGCATACCTGGTTAACATGGGTGAGAGGATTTATTGGAATTCCTTGGGGAGAAGTTCTTTTCGAACGAGCTTTAGGCCTTTTCCTTCGACCATCACGTAGTCGTAAAACCCGCAATTCTGTTCGCCCGGGCAGCCATTGATCTTGATCAGCCGGCTGTTGGGATGGAACTCCATGCGCAAGAGCTCTTCGTGTTTTTCCATCCACGCGAGGGGAAGGTCTGCAACCGCAAAGCCGTCGTAAACCATTCCGGTGATTGAGTCCACAACTACAAATGTGCTGCATCCGGCTCCGCAGCCCCATCGTGGAACAGTGCAGTGACCGGCAAACTCCACCGGCGACTTCGCCCCTTCACGAATCACGGTGCGAAACCTTCGCCAATCTCCGCGGAGTTTTGGCGCAACCGGAACGCCGGTGTACACCGGTTCAACCGCGTAGTCTTTGAAATCAGGGCGGGAGGCGGTACGCTGCTGCGCCCAGCCCGCGGCGCCAATCATCAGGAGCAAACATATTGCTTTCATGAGCAGCTCAAGGAGACTAGGAACCTTAAACGGTGAGCGCGGCTGGATTCGATCTTGAGCCGTGCAAGACCTCAGCGGGGAGGCCGACTTGCGCGCCGAGCCGCTTGCGTCAAGCGCAGAAAAATGTCCGCAAGCATCTAAGCCCGCGAGCGGTTTGGAGCGTAGCGACAGAAACAATGGTGAGCGCGGCTGGATTCGAACCAGCGACCCACGCCTTAAAAGGGCGTTGCTCTACCAACTGAGCTACGCGCCCACACTCTTTCTAATTTATCACAGCCGCGGTTTCGCGCCGGGCTGCGGCCCGTCGTGATTTCCACAGTTCTGCCGCGCCCTATTCAATCCGTCGCGAAAAAAAGCAGCCCGCAGGCTGCTTTCGTGATCGGCGATGCTGCTGGCTTTAGAAACGGATCTGCGGACCGGCAGTTACGCGAATATTGTGGTGCGTGCCGCTGGCGAAGTAAATTTCGTCGCCAACTTCCGCGCGGAAGCTGAGCTTGTGTCCAAACTCGATCCCGCCGCCGGGATAAAGGACTCCCTTGGTGACACCGTCATTGATGTTCCCGATCTGGGTGCTGATGGCGCCGGCCGTGACTGGCCCGCCCACGCCAAAGTTCAACAGTCCGGCCTTGGCCATCACGAAGATGCGAACGTCGCCGGTGCTTTGGAACTTGAGACCGGCCACGCCGTGAAGCAGCCTCAGAGTGGACCGCGTAGTGGTGGTCAAAGTGCCCACGGTGACGGTCTGGGTCTTGGTCTTTTCAAAGTCGTACGCCATCTCAGCTTCCAGGACTACGTTCGGCGACGCGTTGATGCCAACCCGAGCGCCCACGCCGAGCATGTTAACGTCGGCTCCCCCCTGGCGGGTGAAGTTAAGAAAAGCACCCAGGTTGCCGCGGTTGTAATCGCTGGTGGACTGGGCCCATGCGCCAGGCGCCAGACAGGCAAAAAACAGAGCAAGTGCACCTAAGATTGCTAAACGTTTCATACTTGTGCGTTCCTCCCGCAGTAGGTTCAAGAAACTCCCAACGGCACCCGAGTCCGTTTGACTCGCCAGTCTGAATTGCAGGTGCGTTGCGTTTCTCATGTCAGTCTGATGCCGCGGAGGCAATTTAGGTAGCCTGCGGCGAACAACCTGCCTTCCCGCGATTCGGGGCGTCAGGCAGCTTTATCACGGCCCTTGTGTAATGCACGGGCGAGTGCCGGAACGAGCCCGCGGAGGGCGTGTGCGACTCAGGGGACACTAAGACTTCATGAAGCTGGGCGGCCCAGTCTTTGACTGGCTCATGTTTGAGAAAAATGCGGGCGACCCAGCCGCAACGCGGTTGGATTGAAGAAGAATTTGCTTCGCTCACGCACGACTAAGCATTGAGGCTGGGCCCCCGCTGCTTTCGAAGCCAAATCGATGATATGCGTTTCAGAAACGGAACTGCGGGCCCACGGTCACGCGGATGTTGTGGTGCAGGCCGTTGGCGGAGTAAATCTCGTCGCCGATCTCCGCGCGCACGCTGAGCCACGTGCGTCCCCACTCAACGCCGCCGCCGGGGTAGTAAATCATCTTGGTGTCACCATCAGTAATATTTCCGATCTGGCTGCCGATGGCGCCGGCGGTGGCTGGACCACCCAGGCCAAAGTTCAGCAGTCCGGCTTTGGCCAGGGCGAAGTAGCGGAAGTTGCCGGTGGTTTGCACCTTGGCGCCGAACACCGCATGCAGCAAGCGCAGGCTGGACCGCGTGGTATTGGTCACGCCGCCGGCCGTCACCGTCTGGGTCTTGGTTTTTTCAAAGTCATACGCCATCTCCGCTTCCAGCACCACGTGCCGGTGGACGTTGAAGCCGATCCGTCCGCCCGCGCCCAGCAGGTTAAAGCCCGCTCCCTGCTGCCGGGTGAAATCAACAAAACCACCCAGCGCGCCGTGGTTGTATGGATTTTTGTCAGCGGTATCAGGCATCTGGGCCGCAGCGCGCGGCGCCAGCCAGGCAAGAGACAGAGCAAGAATAAGTAAGATTGCTGAACGTTTCATGTGTATGCTTTTCTCCCGAAATTTGATGTCGCGACGGCAACCTGGGCTGTCTGCGGACAAAAGATCCGCTCGACGTCCCGCAAGCTCCCCCTTGACGTTTGCACCGCTTGAACCCAAAATTGAACTTTGATTCTATATGCTACCTTACTCCTGCGCGCGAAGACCACGCGCCGGAACACGCAAGCGGAGGGACGTATATGCCCCAAGGGACCCTGGACATCATGAAGCTGGACGGCCAGCCGGTGACCTACCAAGTCATGTTCGAACAAAACCCCGGCGGAACATTCGTGGCCCGCGTGGACGGCGACGAGCTGGTGCCGTTCATGCATGAAGAAATGCGCGTCGCGCTTCCCACCGCCCAGACCGCCGCGCAACGCGTGGAGAAGGAAGGCCGGGTGCGCGTCCCCGGCGTGTTCCTGGAAGAAAACAATCTGCACGCGGTCATGGAGTATTTGGAAGAAGACATATAAGAATCGCCGGGATCGCCGGGATCGCCGTGATCGGAAAGCAAAGAATTACGGCGGAGGCGCGGAGAGACAAATCTACCGCGCGGCGCGGAGAAGAATCAGAAACATCCACCACGGAGACACCGAGGCACGGAGAAATTCGATTTGCGGGATTTTCGATTCCGGCGATGTCGGCGATCACGCGCGATCCCGGCGATTCTTCAGGTCTTCAGCAATCTGCTTCCCGTGAAACCGTCCGTTCTCGATAAAAATCTCGCTGGTCTTGGCCCCGGACACCACCACCCCCGCCACATAAATCCCCGGCACATTGCTCTCGAAGGTCTGGGGATCGCACACCGGTCGCATTTCCGGACGCGTCAGTTCAATGCCCAGCGACTCCAGAAACTCGTAGTCCGGATGATATCCGGTCAAGGCAAACACAAAATCGTTCTTGAGCACGCGCTCGCCTTCGGGCGTCTTGATGCGCACCGCGTCCGCCGTGATCTCCAGCACACTGGAATTGAAATAAGCCGCCACCTCGCCGGCCTTGATGCGGTTTTCAATGTCCGGTTTGATCCAGTACTTCACGTTCTTGTGGATCTCCGGCCCGTGATGCACCATGGTCACGCGCGACCCGCGCCGCCACAGCTCCAGCGCGGCAATGGCCGCTGAGTTCTTCCCGCCGACGATCAGCACGTCCATGTCGTAATACGGGTGCGGCTCCTTGTAGTAGTGCATCACCTTGGGCAGTTGCTCGCCGGGAATGCCCATGTAGTTGGGACGGTCGTAATACCCGGTGGCGACCACAATCTTCTTCGCCCCATACTCATGCTCCCGGCCGTTGCGGTCGCGCGCGGTCACCTTGAATGCCCCGTCATAGCCGGTGACCGCCAGCACCTGCTGGTACTGGTGGACGCGCAGCTTGTAGTGCTGGGCCACGTTGCGGTAATACTCCAGCGCTTCATGGCGCGTGGGCTTCTGGTTGGCGCTGCTGAAAGGCAGATCGCCAATCTCCAGCAGCTCGGGCGTGGTGAAGAACGTCATGTTCGCGGGATAGTTGAACAGCGAGTTCACCAGGCAGCCTTTGTCCACCATCACGGCCGAAAAACCAGCGCGCTGCGCTTCAATAGCCGACGCCATGCCCGTGGGTCCGGCGCCGATGACCAGAACGTCAAAATGATTGTCGTACGGCATAATGAGTTCATATTCTACCTGTCGCCTGCGCAGGGCACTCAGCAAGCAGCAATTAGAACTATGCGATACGACCAGTTCCCTTTTCTCAAACACGCGTGCGCTCGGGCCGAGTGCGCTATCCTTGAGTCGCCCATTACGCGACCAATGCCAGCTCCCGCCCCAGACCCGCAAACGTCTCCGCCATCGAGTGTGCTCTCGGTGTCAGCGCTGTGCAAGACCTACGGGACCACAGTTGCCGTGGACAACATTTCTTTTCAGGTGGGCCGCAATGAGATCGTCGGGCTGCTGGGGCCCAACGGCGCGGGCAAGACGACCACCATCAACATGGTGCTGGGCGTGTTGCAGCCGACTTCCGGCAGCATAGAGATTGAAGGCCTGGACCTGGCGGCACACCGCTCGCGGGCGCTGGAGTACACGAACTTTGCGGCGGTGTACGCTCCCGTCCCCGGCAATCTGACCGTGCAGCAGAACCTGCGCATCTTCGGCATGATCTACGGCGTTAAAGACTTGTCGCATCGCATTGCTGAGCTGCTGCGGCAGTTTGATCTGGAGAAGTTTCGCGACGTGAAGTCCGGCGTGCTCTCTTCCGGGGAGCAGACGCGTGTGAGCTTGGCCAAGGCCATGCTCAACCGGCCGCGGCTTCTGCTGCTGGATGAACCCACGGCCTCGCTCGATCCCTCGGTGGCGCAGGAGGTCCGCACCAAGATCCGCGAATTTGCCGGCCTGGGCCAGGGCGGCGTGCTGTGGACGTCGCACAACATGTACGAAGTGGAGGAAGTCTGCCACCGCGTGCTGTTTCTCTCGCACGGAAAAATCCTGCTGGAAGGCGATCCCCGCACCCTGCCGCGCGAGCACGGCAAGCAGACGCTGGAGGAACTGTTCATCGCCCTGGCGCGCGAGCCGCTCGCCACCATGGAGGCCAGACTGTTGCCATGAAATTCACGCGCACTGCAGCCATCGTCCTGCGGCAGTTCTACCTGTTCCGCGGAAGCATCTCGCGCCTGGTGCCGCTGTTCGCCTGGGTGGGCATTGACATGGTGCTGTGGGGATTCATCACCCGCTATCTCAACAGCGTGGCTGCGCCGGGCTTCAACTTTGTGGCCACCATGCTGGGCGCCGTGCTGCTGTGGGACTTCTTTATCCGCGTGATGCAGGGCATCACCATGGCGTTCTTTGAGGACGTGTGGTCGCGCAACTTCCTCAACTTTTTCGCTACGCCGCTGCTCATCTCCGAGTACCTGAGCGGACTGGTGCTCTCCAGCATCGCCACCAGTTCGGTTGGCCTGGTGGTGATGATCGTGCTGGCCACCACGGCGTTCGGGCTGTCGTTCTTTGTTTACGGCGTGATGCTGGCGCCGTTTGTGCTGGTGCTGTTTCTTTTCGGGATTGCGCTGGGCATCTTCGCCATCGCCCTGGTGCTGCGGATGGGGCCGGCATCAGAATGGTTCGTCTGGCCGATTCCCGCGCTGCTCTCTCCCTTTGCCGGCGTGTTCTACCCGCTGGCCACGCTGCCCCACTGGATGCGCTTGATCGCCTACGCGCTGCCGCCCTCGTACGTGTTTGAAGGCATGCGGACGATCGTGGCCGGCGGTCCGATGGCGATTTCTACGCTGCTGTGGGGCGGGTGCCTGGCCGTGCTTTACATCCTGGTGGCCTGCTGGGTGTTCAAAGCGACCTACCAGCACGCCGTCCGGACGGGATTGATCGCGAGGTATAGCGCGGAGACGGTGAGCTAGGGGGCGGAACGCGTGGCCGTACGGTGTTGGCGTGTGCAAGTATGGAAGGGATGAGGTAGCGAACCCCATGCGCCAGCCCCAGCGGGGCGAACGAGCCTAGCCCGGGCGCGGAAGCCCCGGGTAACGGTGGCCGTTAGAGGCAGGAGCCCCGTAGGTGGCGACACGCCTCCACCAGGTTGTAAGATTACCGGCCTGCAAGAGAGGACACATGTCTCACAGCTACGCACAGAACCATATCCATCTGGTGTTCAGCACGAAAAATCGCGAGAAGCTCCTGGCCAGGGACTTTCTGCCGCGCCTGTGGGCTTACACAGCGGCCGTCTGCAAGAACCATGACCTGCTGACGTTTGCCGTAGGCGGCATGGAAGACCACATCCATCTCCTCTTCCGTTTGCCTCCCACCATGACGTTGGCCAACGCCGTGACCCTCATCAAATCCAATTCTTCAAAATGGATCGGGGAACAAGGCAAGAGCTTTGCGTGGCAGGAAGGATACGGGGCCTTCGCCGTGAGTTCCTCCAATGTTGCGGCCGTGATCAAGTACATTGATAACCAGGAAGCACATCACCGCAAGCTCAGTTTTGAAGATGAATTCATATCGTTGTTGAAAAAACACGGCGTGCCGTTTGATCCGAAATATGTATTTGGTTAGTGTCGCCGCCTACGGGGCTCCTCTTTCTTACGACCACGATTACCCAGGGCTTCCGCGCCTGGGCTAGGCTCGTTCGCCCCGCCGGGGCTGGTGCATGGTGGGTCAGCCAGCGTAGTGCCCTTGACAATTGTGTTTCGCATTTGCGAATGGGAAAGAGATGCCGTCTGGAAGCCCGCGTTGGCCCGAAGCTGGAAACCAAAACCAGGTTCTTAGCGACGACGGGCAGCCGCGCAAATACAATGGGCACAGGCAGGAGTGCCTGTGCCACACGGGTTTTCAAAAGTCTGCGATCCACAAATCTTCTTCAAAACCACAAAATGTGGGGATGATCTAAGGTGAGGCACAACTACATATTGTGGAGAGCTTATTTTCGACTGGCTTTCGATAGTGAGAGCCCGATTTTGCTTGCGTTCTAGGGTGATTTGTGATATGTTAAGTCATTTTAATACATAGAGTTATGCGGATATTGCGGATGGCGGAGAGAGCACAGGCAGAAGTGCCTGTGCCATACGTTTTTCGAGCGTCATCGCCGGGGATGACACGAGTTAAGTCCTTATTTTCCGGGGATGAAGGGGGAGGGGGTGGCGCGCAACGCGCGCCTGATCGCCGACATCGCCCGGAATCGCAACGTGATCGCCGGGATCGGAAACCCTGGACCGCAGAGGACGCGAAAGTCGCAAAGGAAGAGATTCTCAAAACCGGAATCTATCCGCAGATGAACGCGATACCGCAGATCGTGAAAGGGCAAATCGGGGAAGAGACCGACTGGGACGCTATAATTTCCAGTTTCGCTCAGCGCAACGGCGCTACCAGTCATTACTCTGAATTTGAGGACATCATGGCTACCCAGAACTTCCGCCAGGAAAAAGATTCCATCGGCATCAAAGAGATCCCCGCTGACGTTTACTACGGCGTGCAGACCGCGCGCGCGGTGGAGAACTATCCCATCTCCGGGATGCGGGCGCATCCTTCGCTGATCCGCGCCATCGGCATGGTGAAGTATGCCGCCGCCGAAGCCAACAAGTCGCTCGACCTTGTGGACTCCAAGCGCGCGGACGCCATCATGTCCGCCGCCAAGGAAGTCATGGACGGCAAGTGGAACGCTTCCTTCGTGGTGGACGTGTTCCAGGCCGGCGCCGGCGTCAGCTTCCACATGAATTCCAACGAGGTCATCGCCAACCGCGCCACGGAGTTGATGGGCGGTAAGCTGGGCGAATACACCGTCCATCCCAATGACCACGTGAATTACGGCCAATCCACCAATGACGTGTTTCCCACCAGCATGCGCGTAGCCACGCTGCTGGAGCTGGAAAAACTTTATCCCGTGCTGGACGCCCTGGCCGCAGCGCTCGAAGCCAAGGGAAACTCATTCCACAGCATCATGAAGTCGGGCCGCACGCACATGCAGGACGCGGTGCCCATTCGCCTGGGCCAGGAATTCGCCGCCTACGCGGTGGCGATGCGCAAAGCTCTGGGCGATATTCGCCATGCGTCGGATTCTCTGCGTGAACTGGGCCTGGGCGGATCGGCCGTGGGCACCGGCATCAACAC
This sequence comes from Terriglobia bacterium, assembly GCA_020072815.1. Classification (NCBI taxonomy): domain Bacteria; kingdom Pseudomonadati; phylum Acidobacteriota; class Terriglobia; species Terriglobia bacterium. The sequence goes on from JAIQGE010000004.1 coordinate 29,826, forward strand.
CCATCCTGACTATCGCGCCAAGGCCGTTGCCAACTTGGCGAAACTCTCCGGCCAGAAACTTACGCCGGCCGACGACATGCGCTGGGCCATGCAATCGAATGCCTGCATGGCGCAGGTTTCATCGTCGCTGAGGAACCTGGCGCTGGAGATCATCCGCATCTCCAACGACCTGCGTTTGATTTCCTCCGGCCCCAACACCGGCTTTGCTGAAGTCAACCTGCCCGGGCTGCAGCCCGGCTCTTCCATCATGCCGGGCAAGATCAATCCCGTGATGCCGGAACTGGCGGCTATGGTGTCATTTCAGGTGGTCGGCAACGATGCGGCCGTGGCAATGGCGGTGCAGGCGGGTCAGCTCGAACTGAACGTGATGATGCCGACCATGGCTTACAACGTCCTGCAGTCCATCACCATCCTGACAAACATGTTGCACGTGTTCACCGAGAAGTGCATCAAGGGCCTTACCGCCAACGAAAAGCGCAACAACTTTTACGCGCAGAGCACCGTGTCGCTGGCCACGGCGCTGAATCCGTATATCGGATACCAGAAAGCGGCGGAGATTGTGAAGGAGTCCGTCGCCACGGGCCGCTCCATCATTGACATTGCCCGCGACAAGAAGCTGCTCAGCGAAAAGGAGATTGAAGAAATCCTTGATCCGGTAAGCATGACCGAACCGCAATATCCGAAAGAGGCGGCGAAGCATCGAGAAGAGGTGAAGGCGAAGAAGTAGCCTTCAGCGGTCAGCAGTCAGCATTCAGTAAACAAGATTTGATCACACGCGTTCCGAATCGATTTTCCGAAGAAGGGAAGCCAGCATTCGTTTTACTTCTTCGACCTGAGGTTGCATTCGTTCGTAGACGTCATTCTTGAGATATGTCAAATCTCTGGACAACATTAAGTGGTATTCGAGCTCACTCGCAGAACCCATTGCAATCTGTAGAAAGCGGTGGAGCTCTGCGTTTCCTGGGCGGCCACAACCTTCAGCAATATTGGCCGGGATGGACGAACCAGATCGGCGGATTTGTGAGACCAGTCCGAAAATCTCTTCTCGCGGAAAGGGCTTTGTGGCTTCATAGCACGCAAGCGCCAATACATGCGCCTTTTCCCAAACTTTCAAATCTCGAAAATCTTTCATTCTGCTTACCGTGCGTAGCTTTATTGCTGGATTGCTGGTTTGCTGATTGCTGACTGCTGAGTGCTGAGTGCTCTCTTCAACACGCCCAGCGGAACAGAGTCGCGCCCACGGTGAATCCGGCGCCTACGGCGGCCACCAGCACCAGGTCGCCTTTTTTCAAACGGCCTTGCTGGCGCGCCGACTCCAGGGCCAGCGGGATGGTCCCCGCCGTGGTGTTGCCGTACTCGCCGATGTTGATGATGATCTTATCTTCTTTCAGTCCCATGCGGTCGGCGGCGGACATGATGATGCGACGGTTGGCCTGATGCGGAACAAACAGGCCCAGGTCGGCGGCGGTGAAGCCGTTGCGTTCCAGAAGTGCGGCGGAAGACTCTGCCATTTTGCGGACGGCGTACTTGAACACCGCCTGGCCGTCCTGATGGACGAAGTGCATCTTCTTCTGCACGGTTTCGCAGGTTGCGGGATTCAAGCTGCCGCCGCCGGGCATGTTGAGCGAGCACGCGCCGGAACCGTCCACCTCATGGATGAAGTCAATGCAATAGTTGTCGTCGGTGGCCGGCTCAATCACCACCGCGCCCGCGCCGTCGCCAAAGATCACGCAGGTTGCGCGGTCGGTATAATCAATGATGGAGGACATCACGTCCGCGCCAATCACCAGAACCCGCTTATGCGCGCCGCTTTCCACAAACTTGATTCCGGTTTGCAGCGCGTACACGAACCCGGAACAGGCCGCGGAAATATCAAAACCCCAGGCGCCTTTGGCGCCCAGGCGGTCCTGCACCAGGCAAGCGGTGGCGGGGAAGAGCATGTCCGGCGTGACCGTGCCGATGAAAATGGCTTCAATTTCGCTGGCGGACATGCCTCGTTCAGCCAGGGCCTTGCGGGCGGCTTCCGTCGCCAGATGCGACGTGGCCACGCCTTTGTCCACAATGTGACGTTGCTTGATGCCGGTGCGCTCTTCAATCCACTGGCTGTTGGTGTCTACCATTTTTTCCAGGTCGGCGTTGGTCAACAATCGCGGAGGTACGTACGTTCCCAGGGCCGAGATTTTTGCGCGCACAAGGTTTCCCAATAGAGTTCTCCGGAGCGATGGAAATGAAACAGTTATTGTAAGCGGTTTAGGAAGCAAACGGTAGAAAGTTCAGGCGCCGAAGGCTTTCAGCCGCGCCTGTTTCATTCGGACCGAGCCAAGAGTCTCATTGCCGTCCCTATGATTCCGTTTAAGTACTGTGGCTAGCGACACTTTGCTTCTTTGACGGTGGTGCTCACCCAGGCTACTTGATCCGACTTCGCATAAAAAGATAGCCAATAAGGCCGGACAACCACCACTGTGATGACGGTTTTGCTTGCTGGTTTCCATCGGTAAACGTGCCGTGCTGGACTTTTTCTAACCTCGCGCAACACAGGAGTCTCATTCGAATAGAGCGATTTCAGCGATTCCATTGCGACACGTTGAGTATCGGTGAATGCCCAGGCGCGCTCTCCGCCGTCAGCCAGCTTTTGTTCAGCGATAACCTGCTTTGCAGGTTCGGTGTCAAAGCTACTGATGGAGATATGCCTTGCGTATCTGAGACTTTGAGACTTGCATCCCTCATTCTCATACCACCCAGACTCCGCCGAATAATCCAAATCGGATCTGGTATGTGGGGCAAACGCTTCCACGCGTTGAATGGCGAACAGACTGCAGCAACCCATGTGTCCGTAGCCTCGCAACGACTCGCCAGCCTCACCTTTTCCCGCAAAAAATGTGCCCGTCAAAGTAACCCTTACCGTAGTGTCACGTTCGCGTTTCAGTAACTCGGTAAACTGCTGGAATACCTGATCCCTCAGCAGCGGAATCTTGACTCCCTCAACGGTCAGCGTGTCCGAACGCGTATCCCGTCCGCCTTCACCTGGACAGCAGTACATTGTGCCCGATTCGACCGTACCTCCATACATGAGCCACAGCCAAAACCTAGTAGGCGTCGCAGGACAGTTCGGATCAGACAGAGCGAAGTCTTCAAATCCGTGCGTCACAAACCCAGACAATCGAATCAGTTGACGGTTGTAGGCGGCCGGGTCTTTTGCCAATTCGCAAAATGTTACCGTTCGCGGCTCTTGAGTAGCATCTGCAGAAGGTTGGGCAGACTGAGCAGACATTCCCGCTACGCCCATGAGCATTGCGAGCAACAGCTTTAAACTCAATTGCATAATCACTCTATATCTGAAACGAATCTGCGTTTTTATGAGGCTAGCCGCGAGGCCGGCTTGCGCGCCGAGCGGCCTGCATCAAGCGCAGAAGACCCTCAGCAAGTTGAACCCACGTTGGCGGTTTGCCGCGCAGCGGCAAAAAAGGATGTCCCGCAGCACACGCACTAGCCCGTTACCGTTGCTTCCTTCCGGACCTGGCGGGGTTGGCGGGATTACGTCGCGCGGGACCTATTGATTCTAGCACCTTCGCCACCTACCTCCGTTCGGCCGGCGCGCGCTTTCCGCTTTGCTCCCGCCGCGAATTCAAGCAGAATAACAGTGTGTCTTCCACTCCAGCAGCGCCGTCCTCTGCCGCGGTAGTCCCCAACCGCTTCGGCAGTGCCGACCGGTTCTTCCAGTGGTCGCTCTACCTGCTGCTGGCCACCGGGTTTGTGGCCCTCATGGGTACCAGCAAGCTGGACGCGCCCTCCCTGGCCCTGGTGATTCCGGCCCTGCTGTTTCGCGGCTACCTGCTGCTGATGCGGAAGTCGTTCAACATTTCCGAACGCTGGACCAGTTATCTGACTCTGGCCTATTTCGTTTTTTACGTCGCGGACTATTTCTACTTCTCCCAAAGTTTCGTGAACGCCACCGTGCACATGGTGCTGTTCAGCATGGTGATCAAGATCTTTTCCGTGCGCCGTGACCGTGATCTGATCTACCTGGCGATTCTGTCGTTCATGATGGTCTTGGCGGCCGCCGTGCTCACCGTGGACACGCTCTTCCTGCTGACGTTTTCCCTGTTCATCGTGGTGGCCATTGCCACGTTCGTCAGCCTGGAGATGCGCCGCTCAGAGGTTGAGGGCGTGGCGGCCGGGGTGCCTCCGCAACAGGATGGCCGTTTCCATCGCTCACTCGCCGGCGGCGCGGCGCTCCTGGGGCTGCTCACGCTGGGCGGCGCTGGATTGATCTTCCTTATCTTGCCCCGCGTCAGCTCCGCCGGATACCTGCATACCTTCACCAGCGAAGGCAGCATTGTCAGCGGCTTCAGCCAGGACGTTCGCCTGGGCGGCATCGGCACCATCCAGCAGTCCGCCGCGGTGGTGATGCACGTGCAAGTCACCTACGGCAAACTTCCGGCGGACGTGAAATGGCGCGGCACGGCCCTGGCTAATTTTGACGGACAGCGCTGGTGGAACGCCGCCGAGATCCCCGCCTACCGCGGCTTGAACAATGCTCCGCTGGACATTTCCCGCGTCGCCCCGGGAGCGTTTTACTCCGGAGCGGTCAGGCCGTCTCCGGTGCCGACGTTCCGCTATCGCGTGGTGATGGAGCCCATGGGGCTCAACTTGTTTTTCCTGGCCCCGGTGCCGACCAAGATCAGCGGCGACTACCGCGTAGTCGGCATCCTCTCGAACGGGACGGTCGCCGTGGGCCCGCCGGCCCCTGACGTACTGGTTAGCGCGGAACCGGAGACGGTGCAGACCATCGGCATCTACTCCGCGGAAGCCGACGCGCGCGATCCCCTGCCTTTCGTGCGCAATTCGGTGTCCAACGTCTATCCCGCGGCCATCGCCAACAGTTACCGCCAGTTGCCTTCGCGCCTGGACCCTCGCATTCCCGATCTGGCGCGCCAGGTCACCGCGGACGCTGATTCGAACTACGCTCGCGCCCGGGCCATCCAGGCTTACCTCAAGACCAATTATTCATACACGCTGGAGTTGCCGGGAGTGAACGCCCCAGATCAACTGGCGTACTTCCTTTTTGACCGCAAGAAAGGCCACTGCGAGTACTTTGCCACCTCCATGGCCATCATGCTGCGCACGCTGGGCATTCCCACGCGCGTGGTCAACGGCTTCCGCGGCGGAGAATACAACGACTTGATCGGCAGTTACATCGTCCGCGAGCAGGACGCGCATTCCTGGGTGGAAGTTTACTTCCCCGAATTCGGCTGGGTAACGTTCGACCCCACGCCTTCGCGTCCGGCGACGGCCCGGGTTGACCGTTGGGCGCGGCTGGGCCTCTACGCGGACGCGATGCGCGAGATGTGGCGCGAGTGGGTCGTAAACTACGACTTCAGCCACCAGATGAAGCTCAGCTCTGAACTCAGCGCCACCACGGGCAAGGCCCAGTCCTCATTCCGCGTCTGGCTGTGGCGCAAGTACCGCACTATGGTCCGCGCAGTTGCCGGCTGGCAGCGCCGCCTGGAAGCCATGACGCCGGGCGAAATGGCCTTCTGGTGCGTATTGCTGGCCCTGGCTCTGGCCATGCCGTTCTCTCCGCTGTTATGGCGAATGTTTCAACGCCGCCGCTCTTTGCGCAACCCGCAGCGCGCGCCGCGCACTTCCGCCAGCTTCTGGTACCTGCGCCTGCTCAAAAAACTTTCCCGCCGCGGCCTGCACAAGGAGCCCGCACAGACCGCCGAAGAATTTGCCGCGACCATCCCTGACCCGGCGCTGCGCGAAAACGTGGTCGTGTTTACCGCCCATTACGAGCGTGCCCGCTTTGACGAATCGGTGGACGACGCGGTGAAATTGCCGGAGTTGTATGAAGTGATCGCGGCGAAAAAATAGCCATGCCCCGCGAGAGAGCATGGCTTCCTTCCGATATCAAAGCTACTTCTACTTGGTAATCACTCCGCAGGCCACGCGGTCGCCGGCCGTGGCCGGATCGCTCTTCTGGTCGTCGGCCTTGGCGTGGATTACCAGCGCGGTACCGGCGCCGGTGAAGACCGAGTGCGCGTCGCTGCCCATGTTCACGCCCGGCGCCACAATCGTAGCCTTGGACTTGCCGTTGGCGTCCACGTTGAAGTCCGGCATGTCGCCGGCGTGCGGCCCGTCAGGGTTCTGCAGGCCATGCTTCTTGTTGTCAGGATTCAGGTGCCCGCCCGCGGACATGAACCCCGGGCCTTCACACTTGGGTGTGCCGTGAATGTGGATGGCGTGCTCGCCCGGCGTCAGGCCGTGGACGTTCAGCTTGATGGAAACCCCACTAGCCGCCGGCGACAGCGTGGCGGTGCCTACGCTCTTGCCATTCGCGTCGTGCAGTTGCACGACGATGGCTTTCGGCTTGGCGTCCTTGGCCAGCGCCGGCAGGACGAACAGCATCGCGGCCACGGCCAGCCCGGTCATGGCGACTGCGCTCAATTTAATCTTGGATTGCATAAGCATCTCCTCTTCAACCCGCCGATTGTACCTGAAACCGGCGGCATGGCCGGCAAACGGCCTGCCGTTTCGCAATGCTAAAATAGGGTATCGCATGCCGCCAGAGAACCTCACAGTAGCGCCTCCGCAGGAGCAGACTGCACATCGCAAAGCACCGTTGAAGGTGGGCTTTGTCAGCCTGGGCTGTCCCAAAAACCTGGTGGACAGCGAAGTCATGATGGGCCTGCTGCAATCCAGTGGCGGCGCGCAGATCACCACGCGCGCGGAAGATGCTGACGTGATCGTGGTAAACACGTGCTCGTTCATTGACACCGCCAAGCAGGAGTCGGTCAACACCATCCTGGAGATGGCCCAGCACAAAATCAGCGGACGGGCGCAGAAGTTGATCGTCGCCGGCTGCCTGGTGGAGCGGTATCGCGACGAAATCCAGAAAAACATTCCCGAAGTTGACGCCGTGGTCGGCACCGGTGAGCTGGAACAGATTCTGGCCGCTGCCGGAGTGGAGGTCAGCGGCGACTCCGCGGAAAGCGACTCTCCCTTTGTGATCCTGAATTCGATGCCGCAATCGGCCAGCTCCGCCAGCCAGGCGCTCAAATCTGGTATGCGTTCGCGGCCCGAAGGCGAAGCGCGCGAGCAGAGCGGGCGTTTCTCACGCGCCGAATGGGACGGCGCCATCGCCAGCCTGCCCAACTATCTCTACGACGAACACACGCCCCGCGTGCTGGCCACCCCGCGCGCGTCGGCGTACATCAAGATTGCCGAAGGCTGCGACCATCCTTGCGGCTTCTGCATCATCCCGCAGTTGCGCGGCAAGTTTCGCTCGCGGCATTTTGAGTCGGTCATCGCCGAAGCCGAGCGCCTGGTCGCCGGCGGCGTCCGCGAAATCACCCTCATCGGCCAGGACACCACCTGCTACGGCGAAGACCTGGGCCTGAAAGACGGCCTGCCCCTTCTGCTGCAGCGGCTGGCCGAGATCGAAGACCTGCGCTGGGTGCGCTTCCTCTACGCCTATCCCAACAAGATCACCGGACGGCTGCTGGAAACCATCGCGGCCAACGAAAAGATTTGCAGCTACATTGACGTGCCCTTGCAGCACGCGTCGGCGGACGTGTTGAAGCGCATGAAGCGCGGCGCAGGCGCGGAGATTTTCCTGAAGTCAGTGGAGAAGATGCGGCGCACGATTCCCGACCTCACTCTGCGAACGTCGTTCATCGTTGGCTTCCCTGGCGAAACGGGAAAAGATTTCGAAGAGCTGTGCGGCTTCGTCAAGGATGCCCAGTTTGACTGGCTGGGCGTGTTCAGCTATTCCGACGAAGAAGGTTCCGAGGCCTACCATCTGGAGAACAAGGTTCCGCCGCGCACGATTGAAGCGCGCCGCCGCAAGCTGATGCAGATCCAAAAGCAGATCAGCAAGAAGGCCAAACGCAAACTGATCGGCCGGCAACTGGACGTGCTGGCGCTAGGGCCGTCCGAGGAAACCGAGTTGCTGTGGGAAGGCCGCAGCCAGATGCACGCTCCGGAAATTGACGGTAAATTGTTCATCAACGACTTTGGCGACGCCGAAGCCGCCGAAGGCAAGTTCTATCGCTGCGAGATCACCGAAGCGCATGAATACGACCTGGTGGCGCGGGTGATTGAATAGAATTCTTGCGTGTCGCCCCGCAGGGGCTTGGCTGTTTTTTGCAACTTTCCCAGGCCTCACGGCCTGGGCTACCGTTATGACGCGCCTTGCGGCGCTTTTTGTGATCATGCCCTCTACGCTTAGAGGTTGCGTCGACAAAAAAGCCGTATTCTGCTTGAAGCTTTGTGTATGCCGAAGAAGAAGGTACGTTCGCTGCGTTGTCCTATCTGCCGCACCCTGGTGCTGGCCAGCGAAGAAAACTTCCCTTTCTGCAGTGACCGCTGCCGCATGATTGATCTGGGCAAATGGGCCAGCGGCGGCTACGTGATCTCCACCAAGATCAACGATCCGGAAGAACTGGAGAGCATCGCGGAGGAGCAGGCCAGACGGAAAGCTGAACCGGACGACGACTCGCACGAGTATTAGCCAGCCTTCACTTCTTACCCGGCCCACTTCTTGTGTATCCTTGACCCACCATGAAACGTATCACGTTGAGCGCTGACGGAAACCTGATCACTGAGGCTCGATCTGTCGCTCGGGCTCAAGGCAAAACCCTGAGTGCGGCGTTTCGCGAATGGCTTATCGAATACACGGAACAGCCTGCTTCGGCCTCTGAGGTCATGGGACTATACCGGCGATTGACGCATGTCAAAGCAGGCCGCCATTTCACCCGCCAACAAATGAACGAAAGATGATCTATCCTGAAGCCATGGGAACTTCCCTCACGCCCAAGGTTTCCAAATCGCGCGTCTCCTGGCTGGTCGCCACGTTCTTCGGCATCGGATATCTGCAGCCGGGTTCGGGGACGTGGGCGTCCGCCGTCACGCTCCTGCTGTGGTGGGCGGCGGCGCGGCTCATGGCTCCAAGCTGGGTGCTGCCGGCGGCGATTCTGCTTGCGGCGGCCATCACTCTGATCGGCATCCCGCCTTCCACCACGGTCGCGCGCGAAAGCGGGCGCAAAGACCCAGGCTTTGTGGTGATTGATGAAGTGGCTGGGCAGATGATCGCCATGATCGGCGCTCCCCTGAATTGGAAATACCTTCTGGCCAGCTTTATACTTTTTCGTAGCTTTGACATTGTGAAACCGTTCCCTCTGCGCCGGCTGGAACACCTGCCGGAGGGCACAGGGATTATGATGGATGATGTGGGTGCGGGACTCTACGCGCTGGTCCTGGTGCAGGCATTGCATTACTTTTTTGCGCGCTAGGTTATTTTCATGGGCATCTCTGATACTTTGCTGGGCAGAAAAAGCGCGGACGGCAATCCTTATATTGAGGCCATTGAGCCCGCAGCGGCGCTGCCCGGCGGCGAAGTCCGCATCCAGGGCAAGGCCCTGAAGCCTCCGCAACTGGAGCGCCCGGAAGTAAACTTCAGCGGCGTGCGCGGCTCCATCGTGATTGGCTCAGAGGAGTTCATCATCGCCCGCGTGCCCCACAAGGCGCTGTCCGGGCAGGTCACCATCCGCACCAACGGCCACGTGAGCAACTCGCGCGAGATCAGCATCGCCCAGCCGCTGGCGGAGAACCTGCATCCCGTATCAAACCCCGCGGTGGACGCCGACGGCAACATTTACGCCACTTACTCCGGCGGGCGCGGCCAGAAAGTCCCGGTAGCGATTTACAAAATTGACACCAATCACACCGTGCGCCCCTTCCTGACCGAGCTGATGAATGCTACCGGACTGGCTTTTGATAAACAGGGCCAGTTGTATGTTTCGTCGCGTTATGACGGCACGGTCTATCGCGTCACGCCCGGCGGCGCCATGAGCACCTACGCGGAAGGCATGGGCGTGGCCACCGGAATTGCCTTTGATCGCGAAGGCAGCCTCTATGTGGGCGACCGCACGGGGACCATCTGGCGCATCGCTCAAGACCGCCAGATTTTTGTGTTTGCCACGCTGGAACCCAGCGTCTCGGCGTATCATCTGGCGTTTTCGCCCAACGGGACGCTCTACGTCTGCGGCCCCACCACCGCCAGTTTTGACAGCATTCACACCGTGGACAACCACGGCACAGTCACCACCTTCTATCGCGGACTGGGCCGCCCGCAGGGCATGGCCTTTGACGCACAGGGCAATCTGTACGTCGCCGCTTCTCTCGCCGGCAAGCGCGGCATCGTGCGCATCACGCCGGACAAGAAAGCTTCTCTGGTCATCGCCGGATACAACCTGGTTGGGCTGGCCTTTACCCGCAGCGGCGGCGTGGTGCTGGCCACCAACACTCCCAACCAGAACGGCGAGGTCTACTATCTCTCGCTTTCTCCCGCCGTGCATCCGCTGTCGCTCATTTGATCTGCCTTCTCATTTAGACTGCTTGCTGTGAACGCCGAGATCATTGCCATTGGGTCAGAACTGCTCACGCCCTATCGGCAAGACACCAACTCGCTTTACCTTACGGACAAGCTCAACCAACTGGGCGTGGAAGTAAGTTTCAAGACCATCGTGGGCGACCGCCGCGCCGACCTGGTGTGCGCGGCGCGGACGGCGCTTTCCCGCGCTGACATTGTTCTGTTCATGGGCGGCCTGGGGCCGACGGAAGACGACCTCACGCGCGAGTGCGTAGCGGAAGTGCTGGGACGCAGACTGGTCCGCGACCAGCAGATTGTGGACTGGCTGCGCGCCCGCTTTGCCGAACGCGGCTGGAAGATGGCCGAGAACAACGAGCGCCAGGGCGACGTCATCGAAGGCGCGGAAATGCTTCCCAACAAGCGCGGTAGCGCTCCGGGGCAGTTTCTTCACCTGAAAGACTCGGGTGGCGAAGCCATCATCATTCTGCTGCCCGGCCCGCCGGGCGAGCTAACGTCACTTTATGAAGACCAATGCGTGGAGCGCCTGCGGAAGCTGGTGCCCTCGCGCAATATCGCCGTGCGCGAGCTCAAAATTGCCATGATCGGCGAATCCGCCGCCGACAAGCGCGCCGCGGCCATCTACACGCAATATAAAGATGTTGAGACCACCATCCTGGCCGGCTCACCGGGTGAAGTGCAGCTCCATCTGCGCGCCCAGGCCGACTCTCCGGAAACCGCGCGGCAACGCGTGGACGCGCTGGCGGCAGCGCTCGAAGACGAATTTGAAGACGCCGTCTACTCCACCCACGGTGAAAGCATGGAGCAGATCGTGGGCTACTACCTGGACATGCGATCGGCCACGCTGGCCGTGGCGGAATCTTGCACCGGAGGCATGCTGGCGGAGCGTATCACCTCCGTGCCGGGAAGCTCGCGATATTTTCTGGGAGGAGCCGTGGTGTATGACAACTCGCTGAAAACCGGCCTGGCCGATGTTCCGCCGCTGCTCATCGCCGAGCACGGCGCGGTCAGCAGCCAGGTGGCTATCGCGCTGGCGGAAGGCATCCGCGCGCGCTGCAAGGCGACGCTGGGCGTGGGCATCACCGGCATTGCCGGACCGGGCGGCGGGACGGAAGAAAAGCCCGTGGGCCTGGTCTATGCCGCGCTGGCCGACGGCGCCAAAACTGAAGTCGTCGAGCGCAAATTCTTTGGCGACCGCGAACGCATCCGAATGTGGGCCACGCAGCAAGCCATGGACCTGGTCCGCCGCAAATTGATGTGACCATGCGCATCTTCATCGCACTGGACATCCCCGGAGAAATCCGCGCCCGCATGACCGAATACATGGAGCGAGCGCGAGGTTATGCTCCTGGCGCGCGCTGGGCCCGGGCGGAAGGCCTGCACGTGACGCTCAAGTTTATCGGCCACGTGGGCGACGACAAGGTGGCGGAGATGAAGACGGCGCTTGCGGCAGTGAAGGCCGCGCCGTTTGAAGTTCGTTTTGAAGATGTGGGCTTCTTCCCCAGTCCCAATTCGCCGCGCGTGTTCTGGATCGGCGTACACTCCAGCGACGCTTTGCCTCAACTAGCCGCCGCGATTGACCAGGCCGTGGCCGAGCTCGGCGTTACTCGTGAAGAAAAACCATATCGTCCGCACCTGACGCTGGCGCGCGCGGGATCGGCTCAAGGCGCGAATCAGGAGCTGAAACAGTTGCAGATCTTTCTGCAGAAGGAAGCGGCGGCGCAATTCGGTACAATGACGGCGCGAGAATTCTGGATGTACCAGAGCCAGCCGCAAAAAGGCGGATCAAAGTACACCAAGCTGCAGAGGTTCGCGCTGGAATAGCATCGGATGGCAATCCTGTACATCATCGTCGCCGTCGGCGCCTACCTGCTGGGGTCCATTCCCTTTGGCTACCTGCTGGTGAAAGTTTTTCGCGGGCAGGACATACGGGACACCGGCAGCGGGAACATCGGCGCAACCAACGTGGCTCGTTCCGGCGCGAAAGGTCTGGGCGCGGCTACGCTGGTTCTGGACGCGCTCAAAGGAACGCTGGCGGTGTGGATTGCCGGACTTCTCGCGCCTTCCAGCGACTCCGCGGCCATGCTCGCGGCTGTAGCGGCTCTGGCCGCGGTTCTTGGACATGTCTTCCCCGTCTGGCTGAAGTTCAAAGGCGGTAAAGGCGTGGCCACTGCCCTGGGCGTGTTCGTCATGCTCTTTCCCTGGGCCGTGCTGGTTTCGCTGGGAGTTTTTATTTTGATCGTACTGACCACGCGATATGTTTCCCTGGGATCGGTGCTGGCGGCCATCGCCTTTCCCATCGCCGCGTACTTGCTCGGCGCCAAAGACTGGCTGGCGCTGCTGCCGGTCTGCGCCGTGAGTTTGATCATTGTGATCAAGCATCATGAGAACATCCGCCGTCTGCTGAGCGGGACGGAGAGCCGCTTTGCTGTGGGCAAACCGGCTTCGGCCGGGGAGAAGACATCGTGAGCCGGATTGCCGTTATCGGCGCGGGAGCCTGGGGGACGGCGCTGGCCATCGTCGCGGGCCGGCGCGGCGACCATGAAGTCCGCCTGTGGGCCTTTGAGAAGGAAGTTTGCGAGTCCATCGCGCTGTCGCGCACCAACGCCGTATTCCTGCCCGGTTGCCCTTTGCCGCCGAGCGTCACCGCCACCAATGATTTGAAAGAAGCGCTCTCCGCGGCCGAAATCGTCGTCAGCGTGATGCCCTCGCACCATTGCCGGCGGACGTTTGAGCACATGGCGCAATGGCTGCTACCGCAGATGCTGTTTGTCAGCGCCACCAAGGGCCTGGAGAATGACACGCTGCTGCGCATGACCCAGGTGATCCAGGAAGTGGTGGGACGTTTTTGCAACTTTTCGCCCAGGATCGCCGCGCTGAGCGGGCCGTCATTTGCCAAAGAAGTTGCGGAGGGCAAGCCGACGGCGGTCACCGTGGCCTCCACCGACTATGCTCTGGCTGCGCGCGTGCAAAAAGAATTTAGCGATCCGCGCTTCCGCATTTACGTGAATGACGACCTCATCGGCGTGGAGTTGGGTGGCGCGCTCAAGAACGTGATCGCCATTGCCGCCGGCGTCTGCTACGGCCTGGGTACCGGGCACAACTCGGTGGCGGCGCTGATTACCCGCGGGCTGGTGGAGATCACGCGGCTGGCCGTGGCCTGCGGCGCCGAGCCCCAGACCATGTCTGGACTGGCCGGCATGGGCGATCTGGTGCTCACCTGCACCGGAGGGCTCTCTCGCAACCGCAGCGTGGGCGCTGCCCTGGGCGAAGGCAAGCGCCTGGAGGAAATCATGCGCGGCATGCACGGCATGGTGGCCGAAGGCGTACTGACTACCAATGCCGCCATTGGCTTGGCGAAAAAGTACGGCGTGGAGATGCCCATCACCGAACAGATGTATGCCATCCTGCACGACGGCAAATCCGCGCATGACGCCATCCGCGAACTGATGACCCGGCCGGGGAAAGCGGAAGACCGGTTCTAGAGACCGGATGTGGCGTACGCTTGCCAGTCAAAAATGGCGCTCATCGGCCCTAGTTGAGTGCTATTCTTAGAGTCAATCAATGACTGCCAAACAAGAAGTCCGATCCCTGCTAGAAAAGTTGCCTGACGACTGTTCTCTCGAGGACATCCAGTATCATCTCTACGTGCTGGAGAAGGTCCGTCGTGGACTTGATGACGCGCAGGAGCACGGTACCATTCCGCAAGAAGAAGTTGAATCTCGCTTGAGCAAATGGCTCACAGAGTAGTCTGGTCTTCCCGCGCGGTTGCTGATGTAGAAGCAATTGCTACGTACATAGCCCTCGATTCTGCTGCATACGCAAGAGCTGTTGTCAAACGTATCGTCAACGCAACACGCAATCTTTCCAGGTTTCCCAAGGTGGGCCGCGAGGTGCCCGAATTCCATGACCCCAAGGTCCGTGAGGTGTTCGCCTACAGCTACCGCATTATTTACGAGGTCGGTGATCGTGAAGTTGTGATCGCTGCAGTAATTCACGGGAAACGTGATTTGGGTTAAGAGCCGACCCGTCTGTGCCCAGCTAACTCTCAAGGTACTTTTGTAACCGCACATCGGTCCATTTTTGCGTCATTTTTCAGCTGATTTCAGCATACAATTCAAGGATAATTCCAGAGCACAGCCTGGCCGTATGAAGCTTCCATTACCGTCCAGAATCCCGATCATCTACGCGATTCTGCTCGTCCTGATCGCCGTGGGGGTGGTGCCCCTGTACCTCTACGCCACCAAAGTCATGGCCATCAACCGTGACACGCTGCAACGCAACGAACAATTGCTGCAGAACACGGTCACCAACACGCTGGCCCTGGCCATTGCCCAGCGGGAAAAAGAAATTCGCGGGAAGCTTTCTGATCTTTCCTATTCCGTGCTGGCCACTTCCGGCGGCGACCTGCGGGGCGCCCGGGTGGAATCAGCCGGCGTGCGCGGTCTGCTGCAGAACAGCATCAACGCGCCGGATTCCATTGTCCCCTACGCGCGCGTGGTCAACACTGAGGGCCGCGCCTCCTTTATCGGCACCATCGCCCCGGACGCGTTTCTGGAAAAGCAATTGGAGCACGGCCTGGCTGCCGCCCGTGACATGCGCGAGTACAACGGCGAGGCCATCGCCATTGGCTCCGGCAAACAGTCGCGCACGGTGATGGTGGTGAGCAAGCCGATTGTGGCGGACAGCCAGCAGTACGTCGGCGCGCTGGAACTGATCATTGACTTGAATTACATGGTGGAGAAGCTCAAGGAGTTCCGCGACCAGGGCGGCCTGGACACCTTTGTGGTGGACCGCAACGGCCGGCTGGTGGCTTCTCCCAGCATCCAGTACGCCACCGGCCAGGACATGAACTCCAACGACCTGGTGAAGAATTTTGTGGAGCAAGGCGCCAACGCCCGGGTTTCCGTCACCAACCAGTACACCCTGCAAGTGGGCAAAGCCAAGGTCCCCATGCTGGGCACTTACTCCTCCGTACCCAACCTGGGCTGGGCGGTGATAGCGCAAAAGACCCAGGACGACGCCTACATTGACATCATTGATATGCGGCGCGACGCCATCCGCTTTGCCTTGATCGCCATTGCCTTCAGCATTTTTGTCGGCATATGGGCGACGCGGCGCCTGACCACGCCGCTCAGCGTGCTGACCGAATCCAGCCGGGCCATTGCCGGCGGAGATTTCTCCCAGCGAGTGCACCTGAACAGCCGCACTGAATTCGGCGAACTGGCCCAGACCTTCAACAGCATGACCGACGACCTGGAGCGGTTTGTCGGCGACCTCAAGAAAGCCGCGGAAGAAAACCGCTCGCTGTTCTTGAGCTCCATCCAGATGCTGGCCGGCGCGGTGGACGAAAAAGACCCGTACACGCGCGGCCATTCTGACCGCGTCACCCGCTACTCCGTGCTCATCGCCACGGAAATGGGGCTGAAGGACGAAGACATTGACAAGATCCGCATCTCCGCCCAGCTCCACGACGTAGGCAAGATCGGCATTGAAGACCGCATCCTGAAAAAACCGGGAGCGCTCACGCCGGAAGAATTTGAAGTGATGAAGACCCACACCACCAAGGGCGCGGCCATTCTTCGTCCGGTTGAGGCGCTGCGGGACATGCTGCCGGGCATCGAATTGCACCATGAGTCGCTCGATGGACGCGGCTACCCGCACGGGCTCAAAGGCGACCAGATCCCGCTCATGCCGCGCATCATCATGGTGGCGGACACCTTTGATGCTATGACCACCAACCGTCCCTACCAGGCGGCCATGGACCCGGAATACGTGATTCGCATCATCAACTCGCTGGCGGCCACCAAGTTTGACCCGCACGTGGTCAGCGCCATGACCAAAGTCTTTGAAGGCGGCAAGCTGCGCATCCATCGCGCGGCCGTGGTCACCGGTGAACAGGCCGCCGCGACGACGGGAGCTGTTGTGACCATTCCCGCAGAGCCGCTGTAAGCCTGGCCCAAGGCCCCACCCGCTATAATCAAAGGTTCAGCAGAAGCTTCTGCGCCGGACCACATATAACCACATGATCCAGACCCTTTTTGGAGGCTCCGAGCCCTCGTTTCTTGACCGCATGAAGCAGGCGGTCACGCGCACGCGCGAGAACCTGAGCGAACGCATTGATGAAGCGCTGGCTTTCACCAAGGAAATTGACCGCAGCACGCTGGACGAACTGGAAGCCATCCTGATCACCGCCGACCTGGGCAGCAAGACCACGCAGGAAATCCTGGGCAAGCTGCGGGAAAAAGCCGATCGCAAACAGATCAAAGACGCCGGCGAGCTGAAGCGGCTGATCAAAGAACAGATTCTGGCCATCCTGAACGCCACGCCGGCCCGCGAAGGCCTAGCAGCCGTTGGCGAGACACAAGTGATCATGGTGGTGGGCGTGAACGGCACCGGCAAGACCACCACCATCGGCAAGCTGGCGCATGCTCTGCGCGCCGAGGGCAAGAGCGTGCTGCTGTGCGCGGCGGACACATTTCGCGCCGCGGCCATTGAACAACTTGAAGTCTGGGGGTCGCGCACCGGAGTGGAGGTCATCAAGACCAAGGCTGGGGGCGATCCTTCCGCCGTACTGTTCGACGCGCTGAGCGCGGCCAAGGAACGCAAGATGGACTATGTGATCGTAGATACGGCGGGACGCCTGCACACCAAGACCAGCCTGATGGCCGAACTGGAAAAGATGAAGCGCACCGCGCAACGCATCATCCCCGGAGCACCGCACGAAGTGCTGTTGGTGATGGACGCGACGACGGGCCAAAACGGTTTGCAGCAAGCCCGCCTGTTCACCGAGTCCGTGGGCGTGACCGGAATCGTGCTGACCAAGCTGGACGGCACGGCCAAAGGCGGCGTGGTGGTGGCCATCTCGCGCGAACTGGGCATGCCCGTCCGCTGGGTGGGCGTGGGAGAAAAAGTGGGCGACCTGCTGCCTTTCAACGCCGAAAGTTTTGCGGAGTCGTTGTTTGCAACTGTGTAAATGATAAATGTTTAGGGCGCCAGGATATTGGATTGGCCGCTAGTGATCCACACGAGACTTTAGTCGCAGGTCGACACGATAACGCGACGAAGACCGAAGATTGAATGTCGTCGTGAAAACGCTCTGACACAGCATTGACAGCAGAAACATTCTCGGGGTCCTTCGACTCGCCTTTTATCCCGCGCTGCGGGACTCAGGCTCGCTCAGAATGACAGAGTGGGGTGGGAATTGGGGAACAGGGCAGTCCAGTACCGGGAAGCGCATTTTCCCGAGCTATGAACTTCACCGAAAAAGACGAACACTTCATGCGCCAGGCGCTGCTGCTGGCGCGCCAGGGCGTGGCGCTGGCTTCGCCCAACCCGCGCGTGGGCGCGGTGGTGGTCAGCGGCAGTGGTGAAGTCGCTGGCTCCGGCTTTCATACCTATGACGGCGTGAAGCATGCAGAGGTAATCGCCCTTGAACAAGCCGGCGCCAAGGCGCGCGGGGGCACACTGTATCTGAACCTTGAGCCGTGCAGCCATCAGGGACGCACGCCTCCTTGCGCGGACGCGGTGATCGCCGCAGGAATCAGCCGCGTGGTCGCGGCCATGGCCGATCCTAATCCGCAAGTCGCCGGCCAGGGGTTCGCCAAGCTGATCAATGCCGGCATTCAGCTTGAAGTTGGACTGATGGAAGGCGAAGCCCGCAAATTGAACGAGGCCTTCGCCAAATACATTCTCACGCGGCTGCCGCTGGTCACGCTGAAGTCCGGCATGACGCTGGACGGCAAGATTGCGGGGCCGCAAGGCAGCTCGGTGAACTCACCCCAACACGCGAAGCGCGTGCCGGGGACCCCGGTGAACGCGCCAATGCATGAACCCAGCGGCGCGATCGCTTGGATCACCAGCGAACAGGCGCGGGCCCACGTGCAGGAACTGCGCCACGAGTCGGACGCGATCATGGTGGGCGTGGGCACAGTAATCGCCGACGATCCCCTGCTCACCGACCGCACCGGGCTGCCCCGGCGGCGCGGGCTGCGGCGCGTGGTCCTGGATTCGCGGCTGCGTTTGCCGCTCGACTCGCGCGTGGTCAAGACGGTGAAAGATGACGTGCTGGTCTTGTGTTCTTTCGCGGAAGAAAAGAAGAAGCGTGAACTGGAAGCGCGCGGGGTCCGCGTGGAGCAGGTAGCGCTGGGAGGCGCCGATGGCCGGCCCGACCTCCACAAGGCGATGGCGCGGCTGGGTGAACTGGAAATCACCAGCGTGCTGGTGGAAGGCGGCGCGTTGCTAAACTGGGCAGCGCTGGCTGCGGGAGTCGTGGACAAGGTGTTCTTCTACTACGCACCCAAGATTCTGGGAGGCCCGGGCTCAGTTCCTTTCGCCACCGGAGCTGGGTTCCGCCACCTGAGCGAAGCCGCGCTGGTGAAAAACATTGTGTTGCACCGCTTTGGCGAGGACTTTGCGGTGGAAGGGTATCTGCGCGATCCTTACTCCGCGGCATTGACCTCAACGGACGCAAAGGACGCGAAGTAACAAAAGATTCACCGCAGAGAACGCAGAGAGAATTGGCTGTCGTGCAGATAAAGCGCAGATTGTAACAATTTGAAAAAGCATTGACCGCAACGGACGCAAAGGGCGCGAAGTAGCAAAGGATTCACCGCGGCAGAAGATTCACAGCGGCAAGATTCACCGCAGAGAGCGCAGAGCGAATGGGCTGTCAGGATCGCGATGCATCGTCAATAATTGGTGACCGGCAATCGGCGACAGGCGACCGCTCGGCACTTTCTTGAGAGTACGAGCGAGCTGATAGTGCTAGCGAACTTTTTGAGGCGACCAGATGTTTACAGGTCTGATCCAGGAAACCGGACGCATTGCCGGCATTGAGCAGGCGCCGGTCAGGGGTGGCGGCTCGCTCACGCGCATCAACGTCATTGCTTCGAGCGTGCCGGGCGAACTCAAGAAAGGTGACAGCGTTGCCGTAAGCGGAGTATGCCTGACCGCGGTGGAAATTCGCGGCAATGGATTTTCCGCCGACCTGGCGCAGGAGACCGTGCAGCGCACCTCGCTGGGCAATTTGCAGCAAGGCTCGCTGGTCAACTTGGAGTTGCCCGCGCGCGCCCAGGACAGGATGGGCGGCCATGTTGTCCAGGGACACGTGGACGGCGTGGGCCGGCTCATCGGCCTGGAAAAGATCCGTGATCGCGAAGACTGGCGGCTGGTGGTGGAGATTCCGCAGGAGTTGGCGCGCTACGTCGTGCCGCAAGGGTCCATCACTATCGAAGGCATCAGCTTGACGGTGGCAGCGATCCACGCCGGGAAAGTGGAGATCGCCATCATCCCGCACACCTACCAGGCAACCAACCTGCACGCGTTGCGCGTGGGCGATCCGCTGAACGTGGAAGTGGACGTCCTGGCGAAATACGCCGAGAAGATGATGCGGACGAGCGCGGGCGGAAAGCTCACCGTCGCGGAGTTGATCAAGCAGGGCTTCTAAAAAAACTTCTTCTAAGAAAAGCTGTTCCAATAAAAATCAGCACAGCCAGGTTCGACTGTGCTGATTTTGGGGGTTGGCTGCGTCCCCGAGTGAAGCAGGCCCGCGTGGGACAATCACGCCGGGTCTCACAAAAATCCATGGCTCCTATTCAGCAGCCTGATGATTCGGCAAGCCTATTGGCTTAATCTGGCAGCAACCGCCTGCCGCGGCGGCACGCTGCGGAGCGTTTCGATTGCCCGGCGCCGGTTAGACACTCGCGTTCGCCAAGAACGCATAGAGCAGGGCCACACCCACTGCGGCCAGGATCCTCATCCAGCCGGCTGCCGCATTCTTGTTCTCGATATACCTCATGTCCTGCATAACATTCCCCTTCCATCCGGAAGTAATTTGCCCTTGGGGGAAAGGTCCTCACTTGTCAACCAAGCTTGAACCAGGGCCATCATGTCGCCCGATTTCGCAGAAAAGGATTAGAGGGGAGTTAAATTCCTTAATGAACTCCAGAGATTCACCGGACTGGGGTGATGTCCGGAGGGAGTTCTGCTATGCGGGTCCAACATCGCACGGCGATATACCTTTGATCGCTAAAAACTCTAAGTGCGATTGTTAGAAACTTTAATGCCAGTTTAATCACATTCCAAGTCAGCGGACGCACACTGGCCACGAATCGACGGGTGGATGCTTCCGGATCACCCCGCGCGAGATCCTATCTCCACGGATTGTTCCCGGCCAGGCATCACACAAAAATTTTAGGACTCCCCCGCGCGTCGTTGATGAGCGGCGTGTGGATTGGCGACGAAAGCCACGAGCAAGACTGGTACCGGGCCCCGCAGTATACGTGTGTTTAAGGTAAGACCAGTTTTCTTCCTGGCTCCTGTGCAAAGGGCCGTTTGGCGGCAATGGAACCGCCATCCGGGAAAAGGCCCAGCAAGGTGCGCCGATCGTGGAGCACTTAGGAGCGACACAAATGATGTCCCAAGGCAACTTGAGAAAACTGTTCTTCCTGGTTTTCGCAAGCTACACAATCGCGATGGTCGGCTGCGGTTTCCAGCCTTCTTCTTCCAACTCAAAAACTGTTACAGCCTCAACCGGTAGCGGGAATTCTGCGATAGCTCCTGGCAACCCCAGTGGCAGCTCCAATGCGGGCGGCAACCAGCACACCGGCAATAACGGCGGCGGTGGCAACTCTGGTGACGACAACGGCGGCGGCAACGCTGGCGGCGGCAACGCTGGTGGCGGTAACGCTGGCGGTGGCAACGGCGGCGGCGGTAACGCTGGTGGCGGCAACGGCGGAGGTAATGCCGGTGGTGGTAACGCTGGTGGTGGTAACGCTGGTGGCGGTAACGCTGGCGGCGGCGACAACGGCGGTGGTAACGCTAGCGGCGGCTCTGGCTCCGGCGGAAATGGAGGAGGCGGCAATGCAAGTGGCGGCAATGGCGGTGGTGGTAACGCTGGCGGCGGCAATGGTGGCGGCGGCGACGACAATGGTGGTGGCGGCGGCGGCGGCAAAGGAAAAGGCGGCAACGGCGGCGGCGGCGAAGGAGGCGGTGGCGGCGAACGCAAACTGGCTTCGCTGAAGACCATCTCCGTTCCCGGCCCCACGGCCAGCGAATTGAGCAACGTGGTCTTTGACAAGCAGGCGACGATTGCTCTGGGCAAGGCGTTCTTCTGGGATATGCAGTTCGGCAGCGACGGCATGACGGCATGCGCAACCTGCCATTACGGCGCCGGCGCCGATTCGCGCTGGCAGAACCAAATTGATCCCGGACTGCGGCGCGTGGACGGAAACGGCAACTCTTCGCCGGATTCCACGACCTTCAGCTCGCTCACTCCTCCAAATCACGCTCTGAAGGCTTCGGATTTCCCCTTCCACAAGCTCTCTGACATCAGCAACTCTGGTTCCGCGGTGCTGTCTGACAACAACAACATCGCCGGATCGCAGGGCGTGTACGACTACAAATTCAACGACGTCATTCTCGGCCAGGGAGCGGAGGATGAGACAGATGTCCCGGATGCCGTGTGGAACATCAGTTCCGGCGGCGCGCCGATGAACGTGCGGCGCAGCACGCCGCGCAACGCTCCTTCGGCCATCAACGCGGTGTTCAACTACCGCAACTTCTGGGACGGACGCGCGCAAGGCACTTTCAACGGCGTCAATCCCTTTGGCCTGGGAGACCCCAATGCCCGCGTTCTGCAGACAGACTCCGGCGCTGCCAACGGCTTCAGCCCGGTGGCCCTGCGTTTGTCGAACTCAGCCCTGGCTTCACAGGCAGTTGGACCTCCGGGAAGCGACGTGGAAATGTCGGCGACCGGGCGTCCGTTCGTGAAGATGGGCAAGAAGATGCTTTCGCTTCAGCCCCTGGCCCACCAGACAGTCGCAGCCGATGACAGCGTCCTATCGAGTCTGAGCGCTGCTCCCGGCCTGGGTCTGAGCACGACTTACGTGGACATGGTGAAAGCTGCCTTCCAGCCCAAATGGTGGGACTCCAACGCGGTGGTGGACGCCAGCGGCAACTTCCTGCACACCGGAACGCCGCAGAACACCAGCGAGTTCTCTCTGATGGAATACAACTTCTCCATGTTCTGGGGAGTTGCCGTCCAGATGTATGAAGCTACCCTGGTTTCCGACAATTCACGCTTTGACCAGTTCATGGAAGGACGCTCTAGCGCTCTCAACGCTCTGGAACAACGCGGGTTGAATCGCTTCACCGGCAAAGGCGGCTGCAGCAACTGCCATAACGGCGCTGAGCTGACTGATGCCACCGTCTCCAACGTGCTCTCCCACGGCAGCGTGGTTGAGAAACTGCCCGGCGGCACCTGGCATGACATTGGGTTCCACAACATTGGACTGCGGCCGACCACGGACGACATGGGTCTGGCTGCCGGCGATCCTTCCGGATTGGCTTCCCTCTCTGTGGCTGCCATGGCTTCCCAGGGACTGGTCTCCGGGACGCCGGTGCCTCAAGGTGCGGCGGTGAGCGTGCGCGGCGCGGTCAAGACGCCCGGGCTGCGTAACATCGAACTCACTGGCCCGTTTTTCCTGAACGGCGGCCAGGCAACTTTGACCCAGGTGGTGGAGTTCTACAGCCGCGGCGGGGACTTCCCTTCCGCTGATGTGGACCCCAATCTGGAACGGGCAGGCTTTAGCGCAGACGATATGGCTGCGGTGGTGGCCTTCCTGAAGTCTCTGACGGATGAGCGCGTACGTGCCCAAAGCGCGCCATTTGATCACCCATCGCTGGTCGTACCCAACGGCATGGTGATGGTGAATGGCGCGATGACGGAACAGACGATCACGATTCCGGCCACAGGCGCCAGCGGCGGCACCGCCCTGCCCAAGTTCTGCCAGAACATTGGAGCTGCCTGCGACTAAGAGAAGAGAAGCGACTCGACACGCGACTCAAACAAGTTTGTACCACTTGTTGTATTTGAACACTTGGAAAGGCCGCCGCAAGGCGGCCTTTTTCTCGGTGGAGTCCAATTCCAGGGAAGTTGGCTTTTAGACGAACGTAACATGCAGGCCGATGTCGTCTCTTGCCAGTTTCTGTCGTTTCGGGCCAGTTGAATGATGGCAGGTTTCGCAGTAGGATCACGATCTTTTCAAGGAAAGTCAGCGTGTTTAACGTTCTCGCACGAGCATCTTCTTCGCAGTCCTGGACAAACCTGCAGCACCAGCGGGCAACAAAGGTCGTAAACGTTGCCGCCCACTCGTCGGCTGCGCATTGGGCCGCGCGTATGTTGCTCGCCTTTGTTGTAGTCGCTGGACCAGTCACCCCCGTCGACACACAGGAAGCCCCACAGACATTCCGGCTGGCGTCGGGCCAGGAAACCGGAAATTACTACCGGCTCAGCCGCGCATTCCGCGAACGGGCGCTGGAGCACAACCTGGACGTTCAAGTTCTGCTCACCGGCGGGTCCCTGGACAACGTGAAGCTGTTGGAGAACGGGCAAGCTGACTTTGCCCTGGTTCAAAGCGATATTGCTTTGCGCGCGCTCAAAGGCCACAAGCCGTTCGACTTGCCGGTAGAGCACCTGCGGCTGGTGACACCGCTTTCTACCGAGGCGGTGCAGATTCTGGTTCGCTCTGATCTTTACATTTTCACCACAGCCGAGCTACGAGGAAAGACTGTCTCCCTGGGGCCGAAAGGCAGTGGCACGGAGCTCACGGCGCGGGCGATTCTGGAAGCTTCAGGCGTTGGCGTGGAAGAAGCCAAGACCAAGTATTCGCCAACGGACAAAGTCAACGACGAACTCAAGGAAGAAGAAATTGACGTGGCCTTTCTCAGCAGCTCAGTGCCGACTCCTGCGGTGGCCCAGGCGTTGCGCGAGCGCGAGGGGCGCCTGCTCGTTCTGGAAAGCCGGGTGATTGAACGGCTCGCCAGCAGCGGCAGCTACTTTGAAACGGTGATTCCCAAGCACACCTATCCCAACCAAATGGAAGAGTTGCCCACCATCGGTGTGCAGGCCCTGGTGCTCACTCGCGATGACGTTGACCCTGCGCTGGTGTCCCGTGTGCTGCAAACACTGCAGTCAGAAAGAAAAGAGATTGAACGCAGCGCTGGGGTGCGGATGGATCTGATCGGGATCCTGCCGCTCAGCCAAAGTTTTCCCATTCACCCGGGCAGCCGCCCATGGTTGCGGAACGCCGGCAATAACCAGGCCCTGGTCCTGATCACCATTGCTCTGGCGTTTGCTTTCTGCGTGGTGGTTTTCATCAAACAACGCCACATTCGCCGCTCCATGGCGGTCCACGGCGAACTCCTCCTGGGCGTTCTCACTCTGGCGCTAGTGTGGTTGCTCAGTTCCACGGGACTCTACTACTTTGAACGCAATTTCAATGAGAACTTTTCAACTTTCCCCAAGGCGGTGTGGTCCATGCTGGTGTACGTCTCCGGGGGATTTCAGTCGCGAAGCCCGGTGACGCACGGCGGAGAAGTAGTTTCGGTGTTTGCCATCGTGGTGGGCGTGGGGGTGGTCGCCTGGTTCACCGCGCAACTCGCCGGGCATTTTGTGACCGCCAAGCTGGAAGGACTGGAGAATTTTCTGTTAGGGAGAAATCGCGTGCCTGCAAACCTTGAGAACCACATCGTCATCATCAACTGGGACCATCGCATTGAGAGCATGGTGGAACAGCTCCACGGTCCCGACTTCAAGGACAAAAAGAAAATCATTGTGATTGCGGAAGAGCGAGTCAGCCTTCCTGACCGGCCTGAATTTGAGTCCTGCATCCTGACCGTGGGAAACCCCATGGATAAGCGGGTCCTCACCGATGCGCGAGTGCAACGGGCCCATTCCGTCACAATTCTGTCTTCCTGGCCCAACCTGGACGCGGCGGAAAGACGAAGGATGCTGGACCCTGACGCGGCGGACGCGCGCACTGTCCTGACCATTCTTGCCATCAGGACCTTAGACGGGCAGCTCCCCTCCAACGCGGCGGTTCCCATCACGGCGGAGATCCGTTGCAGCAAGAATTCTGATGCCGCCGAGAGCGCCGGACGGGGCGGCCCAACTGAGATCATCTGTGTGGAAAGATTCGGAGCCAATCTTCTGACGCAGTGCGCCCTGACTCCCGGTCTGGTTTCTTTGTATGAGGACTTGCTGAGTTTTGCCCCGGGCACTGACGAGATCTACAAAATCCAGTTGCCTGAATGTTGCGTAGGGATGAGTTTCAGCCAGGTGCTGCGTTATTTTTCTGACCGGAGATCTTCCAAGGGCCACGCCGTAATTCCCATCGGCATTGCGCGGGAGGGCAAAGTGTACCTCAACCCGGGAGAATCCGACAGCGGCATTGGCAGCCTGCGTAACCAAGATTCATTGTTTGTGATTTCAGACCACGAGCACAGCCACAGCGATTGAGCAGCCCCGGAGCGCAGTCCAGCTTCCGGCTGATGGCCAAGTCAGCGGCTAGGCAGAATGGCCCGGCGGCAGCGCTAGAGGATGTTGAACAGTGCTTCGTCCACGGCTTTTTCTTCAGGACGGCACTCGTGCCCGTCAAAGTCAGCCTGAAGCTGCGCTTTGGCACGGTCAGAATCGTGCAGGTTTTCCGTGCGGGTACGGAACGCCAGCTTGCAGACGTCACAATACGCCGTGCTGGGCGTGGCGCCGATAAAGCGTACGATCTTGAGGTTGCGCTCGGGCATCACTCCATG
This sequence comes from Terriglobia bacterium, assembly GCA_020072815.1. Classification (NCBI taxonomy): domain Bacteria; kingdom Pseudomonadati; phylum Acidobacteriota; class Terriglobia; species Terriglobia bacterium. Next base: position 55,810 of record JAIQGE010000004.1, read on the forward strand.
ATTGCAGGCGCTGATTGTCGCCGTCAAATCATTTCGTCAGCCGCGGGTTGTACTGGCAGGTTGGCTGAACGCTTCGCCGATGTAAAATAGCCGCCTCAGCAAGCCACACGAATGAGTGGAGGGCGCATGAAGTGGACACCAGGCGGGACCAGTGAGGATGTAGAGGATCGCCGTGATGAAGGCTCCGGCGGCGGAGGCGGCGGCTTCGGTGGGTTCGGCATGCCCCACATCGGCATTGGCGGCATCATCATCCTGCTGATCCTCAGTTTCATCTTCAAACGCAACTTGTTCACGCTTTTGGGCAGTGGCGGCCCAGCTCCCAGCGCCGCGGTCAACCGGCCGGTCCCTGACCCGCAACGCAATGCGGCCCAGCAGCCCACGGTCCAGTTTGTTTCATTCGTCCTGGATGACGCACAAAAAACCTGGACACAGATTCTCTCCAGCCAGGGTCTTCCCTATCGCCACGCCAAGCTGGTTCTTTTCCGCAACGCCACCTACTCAGGATGCGGCTCAGCCCGCGCTTCCACCGGGCCGTTCTATTGTCCGGCCGACGAGAAGATCTACATTGACCTGGATTTTTACGACGAACTCAAAAGCCGCTTCGGCGCTCCAGGACAGTTCGCCCAGGCTTACGTGCTGGCCCACGAGCTGGGCCATCACATCCAGAAGCTGACCGGCGTGGAAAGCAAAGTCCAGCATTTACAAGAGCAGAACCCGGGTTCGAAAAACACTCTTTCCGTGCGCCTGGAGTTGCAGGCTGATTGCCTGGCGGGGGTCTGGGCGCACTCCACCGAGCAGCGCAACCTGCTGGAACGCGGTGACGTGGATAGCGCCATCGGCGCTGCTGCGGCCGTGGGTGACGATCGCTTGCAAAGCCAGGCCACCGGCCATGTCAGCCCGGAGACCTTCACGCACGGCAGTTCGGCGCAGCGGACGCAGTGGTTCAAACGCGGCATGGATGGGGGCACCATCCAAGCCTGCAACACGTTCCAGTAAGCCCGACCCAACGCTGGTTTCGTCGGCCAACGGGCGGACGAGGCTGAACGCTGCCGGTGATCCAGGTCACAGTCACGCAGTCGCCCAAAATGAGATAAGATCGGGAGCCAGGAAGTGCTGTGACGGCTGAGGTGGTGCTATGAATCTCCGTCGATTTAACGCTGCATTGGTTTTTGTTGCGCTCGCCCTGACATCATGTTCCCAACCGTCGCAACCCAGCGGCGAAACCAAGACATCCACTCCCGCCAAAGAGGCCGCGTCGCCCGCAGGTCCGGTGACGGGCAAGGCCGCCTTTTGGGAGATTGCAAAGTCTGCCCACAACTGGGCCCGGGACATGACTCCCCTGGCTCTGAAGAGCGGCACAGTTCCGGACATGAAAAACGATGGCGGCAAGGCGGCGATGTGGACCGCCACTTTAGCTTCGCCCAGCAAGCATGAGGCCCGTATCTTCACTTACTCGGCGGCCAGCCACGCGCCGGACATTTACAAGGGCGTCACCATCGGCAACCCAATTCCCTGGAGCGGTCCGACCAGCGCAGCCCTGCCTTTCCAGACCTCTGACGCTGATCTTGCCGTGGACTCTGACGCAGCGTACAAAACAGCGTCCGAACATGCGGCCAAATGGCTGAAGCAACATCCCGACCAGGAGTTGACCATCGCCCTGGGCAATTCTTCGCGTTTTTCGGGTGCGGTGTGGTACATGCAGTGGGGCGACAAGAAAACTGGCTACGCCGTCTATGTGAATGCCAAGACCGGCGCAGTGGAGAATAAATAGACGAGGGTTAAGAACCGAGTCTGCGGCGGATGTTCAGGCGTCCCGGCGAAGCACCGATGGTCGCAAAACAGAAGGCACAGCGGGGACCCGTGCCATCGCCTCTGACTGTCGGCGATGATGTCCGCTCCGTGCCTCTGGAGTGATTCTGGTATTCGGCGGAAAACTGTTGGCCGTAAGACTGCGCTTATTTCGAGCTGCTTATTTCAAGCTGTTTACTTCAACGTCCGGATGTATTTGATCAAGTCCTTGATCTGGTCGGCGGTAAGCTTCTTGTCGAAAGCCGGCATCTTGTTCTTGCCCTTGGTGGTGACTTCAATCCAATCGGCGTCTTTTTGCTTGGCAACGTCCGGAGACTGGAAGTCTTTCGCGCCCATGGTGGCTCCGGCTTTCGAGGCCTTGCCGTCGGCGCCGTGACACATGGCGCACTTGGATTTGTACAGAGCGGCCGCGTCGTCGGCGTGGGCGGGCATGGCCGCACCGGCTACCAGCGCGGCGGCGGCGATCATCATGGCAAATTGGGAAACTTTCTTCATTGATTCCTCCTGTAAGGATCTCTCTTGTACGTCATGTTTCCTTTGCGTCGTTTTTCTGTGCTTTATCGGATCCTATATAGAATAACGCAGGAATTGAAAGAAAGTTGTGTGATGGGAATCACAAGGGCGTGATCGGAAAACCAAGGGCAGGGGATTTCACCGCAGAGGACGCAGAGGTCGCAAAGGAGGACACGGCCAAAGGCAACGCTGGAGGTGCGACGTAGGCGATGTCGGCGATTCTTCACAGCTTCCCCTTCGGAGGCTTTTCCCGCGCGCCCTCATCCGCCCGCAGCGCCCTGATCAACTTTTCTACCTGCGCATCGAACTTCCCGCCCGTGCCGCTCTCCGCGAAATCCGCAGCCAGCCGACGCCGGATCTGCGCCTGATAGCCGGGCTTCGAGTTGCACTTGTCGCTGAAGAGATAGCCGTCCAGGTTGAGCGGAACCAGCACCTGCACCTTGGCACCGCGTTCTTTCATGAGTTGCTGTTCTTTCTCAAAGGCCGTCCCAATTTCGTTGTCCACCCACCAACTGGTGAGGGAATGCTCTGAGCAACACAGCAGCATCTTGTCCCACAGCCGGATGCCCCGGTCAACTTCGTGGTAAATGTCATCGCCGGGCAGGAGTTGGTGTTCGTCCAGCCAGCAGCGGACGCCCTGCCCCTGAAGAGTGTCATGGAGTTGCCGGGCAAAGGCCTTGTCTGCGTGGCTGTAGCTGATAAAGCACGAGTAAAACTCAATGGGCGACATGGCCGCCACAAGCGACTTGATCTGGGCGATGAAAGGCTCTGGAACGCCAGCCCCGCGCAGGAAGACTTCCGGGATATTTCCGCCGGAACGGTAGATTGTGTCAATGCCGATGGTGGATGGGCCAAGATGGGCGACAGTCTCTAAGCCCTTACATCGACTCAAATCGACGTTTCCGAGCTGAGTCGTTTCCATCCTGCAATTGCTAAAGTCCGCCTCGCCGAGCTCTGCCCCGGTGAGATTTGCCGCACGGAGGTCTGCTTTGTTGAGGTTCGCCCCGTGGAGGTCTGCAAAATTGAGGTTCGCCGCGCTGAGTTGGGCTCCGCAGAGTTTCGCACGGCTGAGGTCCGCCCTGAAGAGAATTGCCCCTTGAAGTTCCGCCCCACTGAGGTTCGCCCGGCTGAGACCCGCTCCACGGAAGTGCGCCCAGGGAAAGTACGATTGTTGATAGCTCGTCGCGCTGAGATTCGCTCCGCTGAGGTCCGCCCAGTCGAGATCTGCATGGCTGAGATCCAGCCAAGTCTCAGGGTTCGCCTTGCGCCACTCGTTCCAGGCTTTGACTCCCTGCTCTCTGAGAATCTTGACTTGAGCTTCGTCGGCCACAGCTTCACCCCCTTGACGCTTTCAGTGGTACCCGGCTGCCAGAACATACTGTCGTTCTATTGTATTTGCTACATCTCCGAATCGACCTTCGGCGAACCACCATGCTTCAGCGCCGGAGAGCGCGAACGAGCCTAGCCCAGGTGCGGAAGCCCTGGGTAACGGTGGCACCAAAAGGCTCGAGCCCCGTAGGGCGCGACACTACCCAAATACGTACTTCGGATCAAACGGCACACCATGCTTTTTCAACAAAGAGATAAATTCGTCTTCAAAACTGATCTTGCGATGATGTGCTTCCTGGTTGTCAATGTACTTGATCACCGCTGCAACATTGGATGAACTCACCGCGAAGGCACCATATCCTTCCTGCCATGCAAAGCCCTTATTTTGATGCCTAATCCATTTTGAAGTATTGGACTTCACAAGAGTCACGGCGTTGGCCAACGTTACCGTAGGAGGCAATCGAAACAGCAGGTGGATGTGGTCTTCCATGCCGCCTACGGCAAACGTTAATAAATCATGGTTCTTGCACACCGCCGCCGTGTAGGCCCATAGTCGGGGTAGAAAGTCCCTAGGTAGGACTTTCTCGCGGTGCTTTGTGCTGAACACCAGGTGGATATGGTTTTGTGCGTAGCTGTGAGACATGTGTCGCCCCTCCGGGGCTCGTCATGTTACAACACGCTTACCCAGGGCTTGACCACCCCAGCAAGCCAAAACCGGGCTTGCCGGGGGCCCCGGTCCGCACCTGGGCTAGGCTCGTTCGCCCCGCCGGGGCTTCAATCACGCCGCTCACCCGCTCCCGCAAAGTGCCGGTGCCCCATTCTTGCTGAGAAGCCGGCTGTTGGTCTTGGCTTCGGCAGCAAGGGTAGGATTCGATAGCACATCCCGCAGCAGGCCAGCGCGCAGCGAAGCGGAGCGCGCACGATAATTCTGTGCCGCCCCTCCGGGGCTCGTCATTCTTTTGCACGCCTACCCAGGGCTCCCGCACCTGGGCTAGACTCGTTCGCCCTTTCAGGGCTGGCATGTCCTCGTTAAGATATTTGTTTTTCCTGTGAGATTATTCTTGACATTTCTCTAACTATCTCTAGCATTGATAGGGAATGAAGACCTATTCAACACGGCAGGCAGCTAAGATGCTCGGGCTCTCCGGAGTCGCGCTTGCGCATTACATTAAGGTCAAGAAGATTCCTGCCCCGCAAATACTGAGTATTGGAGGCAGAAACATCCACGCCTGGACTGAGGCCCAAATCGAACACGTCCGCAAGCTCCTGCCGAAGATCGCCAACGGCAGGAAAACCCGATACAAGAAGCAATCGGCAGTCAGCACTCAGCAGTCAGCCAAAACAAAAAAACAAAGAGCACAGGCAAGAGTGCCTGTGCCACACAAGCCTCGTAAAAAGAGGAAGAAGTAAAACACAAAAGCAGATTCCTCACCGCGAAAGCGGTTCGGAATGACAATTCACGCGGGCGGCGCCCGGTGCTTCTAACACCGAACGCGCCCTAACCAAAGTCGCCTACCGAAGGAGGCAACCATGGCTGTTCATAAAGCTAAACGCTCCAATCCTTTGGCGCAACCTCCGCGCCGCCGCCCGCCACACAGATCGGCCAAGCGCAAAACCAGAAAGCCCAAGCGCCGCTTCCCGGCCCTGCCCAAGCCCATCATCACCAAACGGGGCAAGACCACCATTCGCCGCTATGACAGCCGGCGCTTCTACCGCTTTGAAGAAGCCAAGGGCAAACCCGTGGACTACATTGAAGTATTCACCTGCGGTGAATACCATTCCCTCGACGTCCGTTTCCAGGACAAGACCACCATGCACTTTGTGATCGAGCCTTGCTTCATCCTGGAGACCGAGTATTCTGACTGGAAGACCGGCAACTGGCGTCCCATCAAGAAATGGCCGCTCATCCGCAGCGCGTCTTTCAATTCCTGAATTTCAACAATCCGCCGGGCGCGGCGCCTGCCCAGCACGCGAGGCGCGCAAGGTATTTAGGACGATGAACTATTTCGCACTTGATAAAGCGAATAAAATACGATATACTAGCGCCTAGCTTCTAGCCACTGGCAACTAGCTTAAAGGCAAGTCGCAAGAATCCGACCGCCCAGGCGGAATGTGATCTCAGATCCTTGACAATCGAAATACCAAAACAATGCAGATGCAGAGAATTGCGTTTTCAGGCAAACGACGTTAAGGTTTGCCAGACCAACGGGTTGGCTGGATTTTTACTCATCAGTAAACAGTTGGGTCACCGTTGGGTCGAATGGAATAAACCCTGTATTTGCAACACGCACCTTAGGGGAGGGGTGGGGGGTGGGATAATCAAGTGGTTATCGGCTCGGCGGTGAATACGTGGATGCACAGCCGCGGGCTAGGCTCGTTCGCCCCGCCGGGGCTCCCCTCACGCCCTCTCCCCCGCTTTTGCAAAGTGCTTCAACACCGCCTCCGCCTGCGCCTTGTTGAGCACTGCTCCCAACGCAGCCGCGCTGGCCTGTTGCACCGCGCGGACGCTCCCGAAATGTTGCAGCAGGCGCTGGCGGGTGCGTTCGCCGATGCCGGGGATGTCCAGCAGTTCTGATGCCCGGTCGCGCATCTGGCGGCGCTTGCGATGGAAGGTAACGGCGAAGCGGTGCGACTCGTCGCGCACCATCTGCACCAGGTGCAGCACGGGCGAGTGGCGGTCCAGCACCACCGGTTCGTCCTCCTGGCCGTACACGTAGATGACCTCCTCCTTCTTGGCGATGGACGCCAGCGGCTGGTTGGTAATCTCCAAGGACTCCAGCGCCGCAGCCGCGGCATGAAGCTGGCCCAGTCCGCCGTCAACCAGCACTAAGGACGGAAACGGCTTCTCTTCGTCACGCAGGCGCTTGTACCGGCGCGCGACCACTTCACGCATGGAGGCAAAGTCGTCCACGCCTTCCACCGTTTTGACGATGAACTTGCGGTACTCCTGCTTGTTCATCTTGCCGTCTTCCCAGACGACCATGGAAGCCACGGTCTCCGCGCCCTGTATGTGCGAGATGTCAAAGCACTCGATGCGCTTGGGAAGCTCGGGCAGGCCGAGCGCGTCCTGAAGGGCTTCCTGCGTGGCTTTGGCCGCGGGCTTCATCACGCGGAAACGCTGGTCATACGACTGCTTGGCGTTTTGCGCGGCCAGATCAATGAGCGACCGTTTTTCGCCACGCTGCGGGACCAGTATCTCAACCTTGCTGCCGCGCTTTTCCGTGAGCAGTTCTTCCAGTTCCGCGCGGTCTTCAAAGTCCACGGGGACGATGATGTCCCGCGGGACATATTGCTGGTCAATGTAAACCTGCTTGACCAGCGCGGAGAAGAATATGCCGGGCTGGAAGGAAGGACCTTGTGGAGCGTGGCCGCCCTCGGCCGCGCTAGGTGCATCTGCCGCAGGCGAGGGCGCCTGCGCTCCAATGCTCTCCGGTATCGCCAATTCCGGCAAATCTTCCCAGAAGAACTCTCGCCGATCGAGAATTTTCCCGCCGCGCAGATGGAACACGTTCACGGCCAGCATGTGGTTTTCAAAATGGTAGCCAAAGACGTCCTGATCGTCGCCTTCAACGGCAGCCATGCGCTGCTTTTCCTGAAGCTGTTCGACCGTGGAGATCAAATCGCGATAGCGCGCGGCCCGTTCATACTCCTGGTCTTGCGCGGCACGCTCCATGCGCCCGCGCAGCCCGCGCGAAAGATCGGTCTGGCGGCCTTCCAGCAACAGCTTCACGTCGCGCACCGCTTCGCTGTACAGCTCCGGCGTGGTCAGGTCTTTCACGCACGGCCCCAGGCAGCGCTTGATGTAGTACTGCAGGCACGGCCGCGGATGATAGCGCGTGAGATCAACTTTGCACGATGGCACCAGAAAATGGCGATGGATGAGATCAACAATGCGGTATGCCAGATTGCCGGGAAAATACGGCCCGTAATATTCGCTGCCGTCTTTCCGCAGGCGGCGCGTGACGTACACGCGCGGATAGCGCTCAGCCAGGGTGAGCTTGATGTAGGGATAAGTCTTGTCGTCGCGAAGCAGGATGTTGAAGCGCGGCTTCTTCTGCTTGATCAGATTGTTTTCGAGGGCCAGCGCTTCCTTGTTGTTGGCAACGACGATGTAGTCCACGTCCACGGCTTCGCGCAGCAGCGAACCGGTCTTGGCGTTGGCTTCGCCCACGCCTTCAGCAAAGTACGACCGGACGCGCGCGCGCAGGCTCTGGGCCTTGCCCACGTAGATGACCTCGCCCTCAGCGTTCTTGTAGAGATACACCCCGGGCTGTGTGGGGATGGTCCGGATTTTTGCCAGCAGATCCATGAAGTTCTATTTCACCACGGAGGCACGGAGACACGGAGAAGAATTAGGAATTGCCAAAATATCCAGGATCGAAAATTGCCGATTCTAAAGCCTTACTGCACCACTGATGAAAAGCGGCCTTGACAGCGTATTTCAATTTCGGCGATCTTTGGTAATCTTGGCAGTTATGGCAATCTTTATGGCCGGTTTTGGCAATTGGCCCTTCGGGTGAGTAAAATTTCCCTGGTTAGGTCGGGGGCCGGCTTGCGGGCCGCTTTACCAGAATGTCTGTAAACTGCTGTATTTTAACTAGTTAGGCTCGGTGGCGCAGAACGTACCTAATGGCATCTCAGTTGCTTTACTTAGATGCGTAGAATTTTATTCGCCGGCGACGTGCGCCGCGTGGGCTTTTAAGGAGCTTCCACCCATGAATTTGAAATCAAGTCTTTTGGTGCTGTTGGCAGGTGCGGGGCTGGTGTTGAGCGCCGGCTGTTCCACCAAGAATTACGTTCGGCAACAGAGCCAGCCGATTATTGACAAAACCAATCAGCTGGACGAGCTGACGGCCAAGAACAATCGCGACGTCCGCGACGTTGATGCCCGTTCGCAGCAAGGTATCCAGGGCGTGAACGCGAAGGCGGCAGAGGCTGACGTGAAGGCCGTGGATGCCCGCAATCGCGCTGACCAGGCCCAAACTCTGGCGACACAGGCGAATTCCCGCGTGGACTCCCTGGCCACCCAGGTGGCCAACCTGGACAATTACCGTCCGGTGCTGGAAACCAGCGTGCATTTTGCCTTCAACAAAGCTGACCTGACGGAAAAAGCCAAGTCTGCCCTGGACCAACTGGTGGCGGAAATTCCCAACACCAAAGGCTATCTGGTGGTGGTGGAAGGCGACACGGACTCCGTGGGCGGCGCGGCCTATAACTACAAACTGAGCGAGCGTCGCGCTGACGCCGTGGTGCAATACCTTTCCAACAAGAGCGTTCCGGCCCACAAGATCTTTATCGTCGGCCTGGGCAAGGACCATTTTACCGCTGACAACACAACGTCAGAAGGACGCGCGCAGAACCGCCGCGTTGACGTTCGTTTGATGACCAACAGCACGCAAGAATCACCAGCTTCTGCGCAAACTACCGCCCCTAACCCGGGCCGGTAAGTCTCTCCTCCCCCGGACAACTTGCGTGGACTAAAAGGCCGCTAGATTTCTAGCGGCCTTTCATTTTTGCCATAAAATAGGAACATGGCCGTCATTCGAATTCTTACCATCTTCATTGCCGTCATCGTGATTGGGCTTTTGGAGCCGCAGCCCGCAGCAGCGCAGGAAAGCCAGGACAACCAGCCGCATATCCAGCCGCGCGAAGGCCAAGCCAAGACCAAGCAGCAGCCCCGCGGAACGCAGCCGCCAGCGCAGCCCCATGCCCAAGCCCAGCCAACACCGCCGCCCATGGACGATGAAGAGCCAGGCGAGAGTTCCAGCAAAGATTCGCAGATTGACCTGAACACCCGTCCGCCATCACGCGACAGAGACAATGCCGCGAACGATCCCAGCTCGCAGCTCTTTGACCCGCATCGCGCGATGAAGGACATTGAAGTCGGCAATTACTATCTGAAGCAGAAGAACTATCGTGCCGCGCTGGACCGCTTTCACGACGCGCTGCAGTACAAGCCCGGCGACGCTGAAGCCACCTACGGCCTGGCCGTGACCCAAGAAAAACTGGACTTGCCTTCACAGGCCTACAAGAACTACAAGAAATATCTGGAGATTCTGCCCAACGGGCCGCAGTCCAAAGACGCGCAGGAAGCCCTCAAGCGGCTGGCGTCTCGCGTGGACCCCTCGGTCGCTAACTCTGACCAGGGCCAGGACGCCGCCAAGAAGATTGAAATCGGAGAGTCGCTGCTGGCGTCGAACAAATACGACGAAGCGCGCGAACAGTTTGAAGACGCTATGCGCCTCACGCCGGAAAATCCCTTGATCTATTTCCGCCTGGCCCAAAGCTTGCGCGGCATGCAGCGTCTGGGGCCGGCCCGCAATTTCTTCCAGAAATATCTTGAGCTGCAGTCCAACGGCCCGTTTGCCGCGGACGCCAAGAAAGGCATCAGCGACATCAATTACATCCTGGGGAAATAGCCCGCAGGTTTTGGTCTCCGGCGCGTTCTAGCGCAGGGGGGTATTTTGCCTGATGAACCTGACTTTTTTCTCCCGGCGTCCAGCGGCGAGCTTGTCCCCGGCTATCAATCTCAGCCAGCTTCGCGTGGCATCGCCCTGTCCCGCAAAATGGGAAGAGATGGCCGGCGATGAGCGTGTCCGTCATTGCGCTGAGTGCAACCTCAATGTTTACAACTTATCGGCGATGACCGAGCGCCAAGTTCAACAACTAGTGTCAGAGAGCCGGACCGCTCAGCGACGCCTCTGCGCTAGGTTTTATCGCCGCTCTGACGGCACCATGATTACCCAGGATTGTCCTCGCGGTTTGCGTGCGGCTGGTCTGCGCGTGGCGCGCGTGGCAGCAGCAATTTTGTCAGCGCTGATGAGCGTCAGCACTGCCTCCGCCAAAACCAAGCCGCAAGTCTGTTCTCTACAGTCCACCTCACCGCAAAAGCAGCCGGGAATCTGGCTTCAGATCATGGACCCGCAAGGCGCTGTCATTCCTAACGCAAAAATCGAAGTGGTGGACAAGTCCGGCAAGCACAAGTTCAGCGGCGCCACCAGCGCTTCGGGAGAACTGAGTGTTACGACTCTCCCATCTGGGGACTACATGCTCACCGTTGCTGCGACCGGATTCCGGACATACACCAGTTCCGTGGTCATCCGCGAGCAACAGGTCCTTCAAGTCAAGCTCAAGCTGGCAATCGCGGAAACAAGAGTAGAGATCGAAGTTAGTGCTGAGGCGCCAGCCGTTCAGGGGACCCTTGGCATAGTCACGGTCATTGAAAAACCGGCGGACTGGCCGGCCGCCGGTCCGCGCGGACAGGCTGCGCCTATTCGGCAATAGTCGGGATGAATCTGACGGCACGCAGTGATCCGGCCTGGTGCCGTGCCTTACTCTTTGCGCAGGTACACGCCGCTGCTGGCGTCCACGATCACCGTCAGCTTGGCGCTGGACGGCATGGCGCCGTAGATCACGTGCCAGCGAAGCTGGCCGGTTTGCGAATCCCAGTCCAGCATATACATCACCGGCTGCTTGGGATCTTTGTCCAACAGCTCTTTGCCGCCGTGTTCCTGGGCCACTTCAAAAGCCTTATCGGTGTCCACTTTAAGAAAGTTCAGGTCCCAGGTTTGAGCGGAGCGGTTGTTGGGGTTGTAGGCGTCCTCCACGCCGTGGTCCACCTTGCGCGGGGCGTCCGCGGCGCCTGACCAGCTGAAGGGTTCGGTCTTGAGGCGCGCGCGCGAACCAAAGCTGGCACGCCAGAACATGGCTTTGCCATTGTGGCCGCTGCTGTCCGCAGAAGTCGTGGACTCCAGGTGAATCGGCGCTGCATCCTCTGACCACAAGCGCGCCGCCGGGATCATCTTCTGCAGGGCAAAACGGCCGGTCTCAAATTGATTGGTCTTCTTCGGCGGTGGAGCGGTTGGCGTGCTCTGGTCGCAGCCGGCAAACGCCAGCGCCAGAACAATGGGAACGAGTCTTCTGATTTTTTTCCGCGTGGTCATGTTTGGCGTGGTCATGTTCGGGTGACATCGAGTGCCACCATTCTAGTCCTTGCACGTTCGCAGAGCGTGGTGTCCAAAGGGCATGGCTGCGCGCGCATCAGGACCGCGCTTCAGCTTGCCGCACGCGATTATTTGGGCATGCCTGGGTTGGCCGGCGCGGATGGACTTTCCACCTTCTCTGCCGAGATGCCAGCCTTCCGCGCTTGCTCTTCCATGTCGGCCAGCTTCTGCTGGGCGGCGTCCAGGGCCTGCTTCTTGGAGTTAATGTCGTCCTGTTCTTTCTTGGCGTCTTCGGCAAACTTGCCGGAATCGCGCAGCCGGGTGCCGGCGTCAGCGTAATAGGCGGCCGCTCTTAGGCGCTGCTCCCGCTGCAACAGGTCCAGTTCGCGCTGCATGCCGGCAATCTGTTGTCTCTGGCTGTCCAGCTTGCCTTTCAATTCGTCGGCCTTTTGTTTGGCGGCTTCGGCCTCCGCTTTCTTGGCTTGGTCTTTGTCGGCGGGCTGGACGGCGGCCTTCTTGGCGTCGTCGTCGGACGCCGCGATCGTCGACGTCCGCGGCATGTTGTCATCGTCCAGCTTGACGGTGGCCGCTGCCTTCTTCTTAGCGCGATTCTGGCGCGCGATATCGCCCAGCGACTGCTGCGCCAGCGCCGGCGCCGCCAGCGCCAGCACCAGGAGGAATGGAAATACCTTTTTCATTGCCAATGGCCTCAATCAGGAATTGCTGGTTCCATTTTACTTCTGATCTTCGCCAGGAATCGTGCCGATTCCATTGCCGGAAACGATAGGGTAAACGGCACATTGTCCTGAAGTAACCGATCACCGGTAGAAGCCCGCGTACCAGCGCACCACCGCGGTCCCCCAAAACGCAGCGAACAAAGCCGCCGCGCCCAGGAATACGCCGAATGGGATTTCAAAATTGCGGTAGATCAGAATCGCCGACCGCCACGCGCGCCGGCGGGCCGAACGTGCGGGTTCAGACGGCACCCTTTTCCTTCGGCGGGCAAGCCGTTTGTTCCATACCCAAAAGATCAGCAGGATCCCAAACGCGCTGCCAATCAGCGATCCTAGCAGCAGCACCACCAACGTGAGTTTCACGCCCAGAAAGGCGCCGATCAGGGCCATGAGCTTGACGTCGCCGCGTCCCATGCCTTCCACGCCGCGCACCGCTTCATAGGCCAGCGCGATGCCCAGGATGAACGCTGCACCCAGTATCGCCCCGCCCAGTGAGTTCGCCAGCCAGAGCCAGCGCACATTGATGCCGTGAAGAAAGTAGGCGGCGGGGCCTTCCACCGGTACAAATACGCTGAACAACAATCCCAGCACGACGCCAGGCTTGGTCAGCAGGTCAGGCAGCAGCTTGGTCTCAGCGTCGGTAAAGACCAGGCCGAGCAGCAGGAAGGACAGCACGCAGAACTTAAGCGCTTCCGGCGACGCACCGGCTGTAAGGTAGCTGAGCAGGAAGAAAACGCCGGTCAGCAACTCGACAAAAACATAGCGTGGCGATATCGCGCCGCCGCAGTTACGGCACTTCCCTCTCAGGATCAGCCAGCTCAGAACCGGTATGTTGTCGTAGAAAGCGATAGGTGTGCCGCACGACGGGCACTGCGAGCGCGGCGTCACCACCGAGAGTTCTCTCGGCAGGCGGTAGATGCACACGTTCAAAAAGCTGCCGAAAATCAGCCCCAGTCCAAAAAAGACCGCCATGTAGAGGATGTTCGGGCCGGTAAGGAATGTGCTCGCCAGAATGCGCTCCTTGAAATCGATTCCGAAGCAATTATACGCAGCCCGCGCTCAACGCCCATCCTGGAATCGCAAGATATGCCCTTCCAGGGTTTCGGCTTCAACGTCGGTTGGCGGCATTTCGCCGTTCCAAGCACGCTGGCGGCAGTTGACCAAACGCGTCGCCACCGGCAGAAGCCGCCATCCGCCGCCCTGTTGCTCGCGCAGAGCGGCGTTGAATGCGGTCACTCCGTCCTCACGCGCCGCCAGCCGCCACTCGAGGAGTGAGGCCTCCAACGTTTCCGCCAAAGATTCTTCCGGCAGCAGGCACAGCACCCAGGCATGACTGGCGCGCTGAGCGTACGTCCCGCGGGGCACGTCCGCGGAGCCGCGCAGCACGCGCGCGCCGTATTCGTGGGCCACGCTTACGGTGTCGTCCGTGGAGCCGTGGTCCACGACAATGACTTCATCGCACACGCGCAGCGAATCCAGCGCGCGGCCCAGATGCCGGTCATGGTTCAACGTATGAATCAGCCCCGTGATCCTGGTTCCCGCTAGCCCCGGCGCGCGGCCTGGCGCCGAACTCTCGCGGCCCGCCGGCTGTTCATCTTGGTTGTCTGGTTCCATTGCTTTTCTGGTTCGATTCCAGACACAGTGGGTTCGAACCAGTTGATTTTGCCGGAAATAAGGAAGCGCCGCTAGTGCAGCGACGCTTGGTCTTATCCGATGAACGAAGCTGCCGTTATTGATCTGAACTCATTGCTTTGAACCCAACGACGGCCGGCTGACGCCCGGCGTTACAGTAACCGGATTCTGGAGTTGGAAGTTCAACACCGTTTCCGGATTCAGGACGATCTCCTGGCCCTTGCCGGCGCCGGCGACGCCCGTGCCTGCTCCTGCACCCGCGGCCGCGCCGATGGCTGCTCCTCTGCCGCCGCCGAAGATGCCGCCCAATACCGCGCCAATGGCCGCGCCGCCCCCGACTTTGCGCGCCGTAGCTTTACCGCGCGCCAGGCCTGCTTTCGACCAACGGTCTGTCACTACGGAATAGCTCTTGCCGTTCATCATGATCCGGGTAATTTCAATCGCCAGGTCAGACTGACCCTTGAAGCGGCCGGCGGGCTTCACGTCCACCACGCGGCCTTCCACGTCAGCCGACGTGGGAATCACCACCTGGCCATCCACTGAGACCGGCGTGGCGATGGAACCGTGGAATACATCTCCCGCTTGCGCTGTTTCTGAACTCAACGGCTCGTTCAGGTGAATCGTCAGCTTGGTGCCCGCGGGTACCGCGACTGTTTGCACTGGCACGCTGCTAGACGCAGGCGCAGGCGGTGGAGGCGGCTCTTGCGCAGAGGTTTCCTGACTCTCGCCGCTTCCGCCCACATTGTTGCCGCTGGTCTCGGCATTGTTTTCGGCGGTGGTCACCGTGACTCCAGGGTCGTAGTCGCCGTTGTCGGCATCCGCGGGTGCCGACGATCGCGCTTCAGTCCCACGCACCGCCTTGCGGGGCGACGGCCGGTTGTCGTCATGCCGGGCCGAAGGCTTGTCACTAGGATCCGCCTGCGCCAGCGGCTCTGCGCGTTCTGTCTCGGCGGCCACGGCCGCGACCACCTGAAGGTTGTTGACCACGGTTTTTACGCCCTCTACTTGCGCGGCGTCACTGGCGGCGGCGTTGCGCGCCGCATCGCTGCTCACCGTGCCGGATAGAGTCACCACGCCGTTGCTGGCGCTGATGGTCACCTGCTTGCCCGGGACGCCGGCATCGGCCTCAATACGGCTCTTCACATCGGCGGCCACCTGCGTGTCCGGACGCGATTTGCCCATCCGCGAGCAGCCGGACCCTAGTAGCGCCAACGACGCTACAACCACCCACAAATACTTCCTCCAAGACATCATCGTTGTCAGTGAAAACCTGGTCATGGCAAAAGCTCCTGTAACTCTGTGGCGACTAAGAGCTTTAGATGCAGACTGAGCGGAGCATGCTGCATCCGGCAAGTAAAGTTTTGTAGGCGTGAAAAAGGGAGGGTTCTTTGGTAAGCGAGCGCACCAATTCGGCAACATTCCTCAGGAAACCTTCGGCTCTCGCCCGCATCCTGTGAAACCCTTGGGTTCGGTCCCGCTGTTGGGATTCGTATAAAAGATGCGTTTCATCGGCGCGATGTCGCACGTAGACCCCTCTCGCAGCATCTTCAACTGACCCACCGTCACCGGCGGGTTTGGCAGCAAGGTCTGGACGACCGCTGCTCCGGCGAACATCAGCGGCATGGGCACATGCACCGCAGGTTTGCGGACGCCGGCACAGCGCGCAATCTCCGCCAGCACATCATTCAAAGATAGCTCGTCCGCTCCGCCCAACTCGATGGTCTGATTGGTGGCGGCGTCGGACGTCAGCGCGCGCGCAAAGCACAACGTCACGTCATCAATGTGGATAGGGCGGAACTTCGGTTTGCCGTCGCCCGGCACGGGACGAAACAACGGCGCTTTGCGCATGGTGTCCATCATCTGCGTCACAAAGCCGTCGCCGGATCCAAAAATCAGAGACGGCCGCAGGATGCAATACGGAATGCCGCACTGGCGGACTTCTTCTTCGCCTCGCCACTTGCTGGTCTGGTAGTCGGCCACGCCGCCGGCGCGCGCGCCGATCGCCGACATGTGAATGAACCGTGCAATCCCGCTGCGCTTGGCTGCTTGCACCACGTGGCGCGTGCCCATGTGATGCACCGCATCAAACGTGTTTTTGCCTTTCTCCACGATGATGCCCACCAGATGGACCACCGCATCGCAGCCTTCGATGGCGGCGTCCAGCCCAACGCCGGAGACCACATCGCCGGCGAAGTATTGCACGCCTGTCTGTCCCGGTGTGGCGACCCTCTTCGGATCACGGACCAGTGCGCGCACGCTGTGACCTTCGCTGAGCAAGCGCTGTAGCATGTGCTGGCCGACAAACCCGGTGCCGCCGGTGAGGAAGACCTTCATAGTTCGATTCTAAATCGCCCTATCCCCGCTTGGCCGTGTACTTGTAATTTTGTCCGAGACCCGCCTGATGTGATAAAAGATTCCGTCCCTTTATGTCCTTGCGAGTCGCACGCGGTGTTTACAATCCGGAGAGCGAGCGCTTCCACTTCTACGTGGCGTTCAAGCCCACGCTTGATCCTACGGCGAGCGAGCGCGGCGTTGAGTCCAGTTATCCCATAGAGGTGGCCGTCTCCTTGACGGAGACCGGCGAGCTGGCGGACCTGGCCTTTACTTTGCCCGAACCCTGCCGCAACCGCCGGTGCCTGGACTACGTGGCGCGCACCCACGCGGCCAACGTGGTAGAAGACCGCGTCTTTGTTACCGTCCCCGGCCTGAACGGCGATTCTGTGCTGGAAGCTCTGGGCACCTTGGAACTCGATGGCGCGGGCAAGATCATGGGCGTGGAGATCAACTAAGAGCAATTAGCAAATGGCAATTAGCAACTAGCCAAACCTGCCCGGACTTGTTCACTGCCCTTGTTTTTGCCAATTGCTAATTGCCAATTGCTATTTGCTACTTCCTCAGCGGAGCTGGTCATCTGACCGCTACAATTATTCCAATGGCGAACAATCTCAGCGCTTTCGTCCTTGCCGGCGGCAAGAGCACGCGCATGGGCACGGACAAGGCTGCGCTTGAGCTCGACGGGCGCACGCTGCTGGAACATGCGCTGGCCACGCTGCGTTCGGTCGCCGGCGACGTCTGCGTCGACATTTGTATTTTGGGATCGCGCCAGCTCTACAAGGACTATGGCGTTGAGGTCATTGAAGACCTATTCCCCGGGTGCGGGCCTCTCGGCGGCATTCACGCTGCGCTGGCGCTGGCCCGCGCTCCGCTTAACCTGATCATCGCCGTGGACACGCCGTTTCTCTCGCCTGAATTTCTCAGGCGACTGGTCCAGCGGGCCGCGGAGTCGTGCGCCGTGGTCACGGCGCCGGAGATCGCCGGATACCGGCAGCCGCTGTGCGCGGTCTATTCTTTGGATTTTCTGCCCATCGCGGAGCAGGCCCTGCGGAGCGGCAATTACAAAATCGTCCCGCTGTTCCCCGAAGGCAAGACGCTGGTCATCACAGAAGAACAGATGGCGGTGGCCCAGGCGGCGGATGCAAAGTCGGCGGACACGAAGCCGGCGCGGTTTGCCTTCAACGCCGGGATGTTTGACAATCTGAATACGCCGCAGGACCTGGAGCGCGCGCGGCGCAAGAACAAGGACTGAAGACGAAAGTCCGCTTCGCGGCAACGCGCCGGGCCAACGAACTCGCGCACGAGCGCCGAAGTATTTCGTCCCATCACGAACCATGAGCCATCTCCCTGATCACGGACATCCCGAGCACGACCGCCACGGTCACGAAGGTCATGGCCACGAGCATCCTGAGCCCTACATTGAGTTTCAGCACGTTTCCAAAGCGTTTGGCGACCACGTAGTGCTGGACGACGTAAGCTTCCAGGTTTTTCCCGGCGAAACCCTGTGCATCCTGGGACGCAGCGGCGTGGGCAAATCGGTTTCACTGCACCACATCATGGGGTTCCTCAAGCCGGATTCCGGGCGGGTGATCGTCGCCTTCCATGACATCACCAACTCTCCCGAAGCCGAACTGGAGCGCATCCGCAAGAAAGTGACCATGGTCTTCCAGAATGGCGCGCTGTTTGATTCGCTCACCGTGGGCGAGAACGTCGCTTTCCCGCTGCGCGAGCGCCGCGACTTGGACGAAGAGCAGATCTACCAGATCGTGGACGGCCTGCTGGACATGGTGGGCGTCAAGCCCATGCGGGATCTTCTCCCGTCTGACCTCTCCACCGGCATGAAGCGCAGCGTGGCCATTGCCCGCGCGCTGTCCGCACAGCCGGAATGCATTCTCTACGACGAACCCACCACCATGGTGGACCCCATGATGGCCACCTTGCTGGGTGATCTCATCCAAAAGTTGAAGATGCAGCTCAAGCTCACCAGCATCGTGGTGACGCATGACATGCGTCTGGCCAAGAAGCTGGCGGACCGCGTTGTCTTCCTGCACGAAGCGCGGGCCGTTTTCATCGGCACCGTGGCGGAAATGGAAGACTCGCAGCACGAAGTGGTGCAACAATTCCTGGAATTGGACACGCTGGTGGTGCCCGGCAGGTAATCTACTTTTTTCTATCCAAGGCCGAGTGGATCGCGGCTTTTGCAGTCTGTGACAACCGCACTCCGCGGAGAAGTTCGTTGACCATATTGCGCGGCAGCTCGCTGGCAAAGCGGACCACTGAGGCCAGCGGCGTGTTCTTGTTGGCGATGAGCGCCATCCTGACGTCATTGCGGTAAGACCATTTTCCATGCCGCGCTACGGCGGGCGCTAGAAGCTCTGTCCCGGCTTCCGCCCGCAGCGCTTTCACAATCCACATCTCGGTCATTTGCGGATTTTGCAGCGCGGCCAGCATGATGCGCTCCTCTTTGTCGGTGAGCAGCGCAGCGGCCACGCGGCCGGAACTGCGTTTGGACAAGGTGAAGCGTTCGCCGGATGAGATGCTGCCCATCCGCCCGATCACCACTTCTTCGGCGGCGCGCTTCACGTCCGCGGGGACCGAAGGCGAGAGCGCCACCTGCATCAGCTCAAACGCGTAGAGATGGCGGATGATGGGAACGGAAACGTGGCGCGGCGTGTGCTGGTGCATCACGATGGCCAGTTGGATCTTGCGCAAACTGGTCAACGATTTCTGCTTGTTGAGGGCTTCCAGGGCTTCGCGCGGAAGGTCAGCGCGATGTAGCAGGGCCAGCGCCAGGTCTTCGGTCAGGCGCGGGTCGCTGGCCACGGCGGTCAGAACTTCCGGAGAAGACTCATGCACCAGTGCATCGAGCGGCGCGTCTTCCGGCAAATTGAGGTTCGCGCTCATCATTTACAAAGTAACGCAGCAAAGTAGCAAAGCAACTAAACCATCACCGTCGTCCGCGTTGTGCCGCAATCTCCAGCGCCCCGGTCACCGGACGCACAAAAGTAAAACTGATCGCCGCTTCCGGCAGCAGCTCGCGCATGGCGTCCTTGAAAGCCTGGCGCACCAGGGCTGAGCCTTGCAGAACGCCGCCGGAGAGGGCCACCGGAACCACACCGCCGCTGGGCCACAGACGTTTGATGACCGCGTCAGCCAGCAAAGCCAGTTCCTTGCCGGCGCGTTCAGTGATTTCGCGAGCCAGCAGATCGCCGCTCTCGGCTTCGGTGGCGACCACAGCCGCCAGTTCCGCGAACCGTGGCTCGGACGCGTTGGCCATCCGCACTACCTCTTCCGGCGCCACGCTCCAGCAGTTGGCAATTAGCGGCAGCAAGCTGTTGCTGCGGCCAAGATCGTAGGCGTGCAGCGCGGCGGAGACTGCTTCTTTGCCCACCCAGAAAGCGGAGCCTTCATCAGAAACGCTGGGCCCCCATCCGCCGGCCCGCGCCGTTTCGCCTTGCTGGTTGCGCCCGAAGGCGATGGATCCGGTGCCGGACACCACCAGCACCCCGTGAGAAGTTCCAAACGCGGCGCGGTGGGCGATCACGTGGTCGCCGGCAACATAAATGGTGGCTGCGGGGATGACCTCGCGGATGGTTTCCTGCGCCCATGTCACGGCTTCCGGCAGCGACGCGCCGGCCATGCCGATGCACACATGCTGTATGTCACGCGGCAGCACGCGCGCGGAGTTGCAGGCGCGCTGGATGACCTCCTGCAGCACCTGGCGGGCTTTCTCTTTGCCCACGCGCGCCAGTTTGCAGGTTTCGCCGCTGGCCTGGCCAAGCAGCTCCGCGCCGTTGCTCACGGCGCAGTCAGTCTTGGTGCCTCCAGCATCAATTCCCAGATAAAGTGCCATGCCCTGTGGTTACTGCATTGTCCCGCAAGTTTTTCTGTTGCTTTGCACAGTTATACCCAATAATGTTTGCCGGCGCTTGTTCACCCGGCAGGACTCAAGTCTAATTCATGCGATTGCACACGATTGATGCCGCTATTATCGCCGTTTATTTGATTGGCATTACTTTCTTTGGACTAAGGTTCCGCAAGTCCCAAAGGTCACTCCGCGACTATTTTCTGGCCGACCGCAACATTCCCTGGTGGGCCATCGGCCTCTCGATTGTGGCCGCGGAAACCAGTACCCTCACGGTCATTGGCACTCCCGGCATCGCCTACGCTGGCACGCTTGGTTTCCTGCAGCTGGTCATCGGCTACATGCTGGGACGCGTGGTCATCAGCCTGATTCTGATTCCCCAATATTTTCGCGGAGAAATGTTCACCGCCTACGAACTTATTGACCGCCGTTTCGGCAAGAAGTTGCACAAGATGACCGCCGGCGTCTTCCTGATCACTCGCGCCGCCGCCGAAGGCGTGCGCGTGTGGGCCGTGTCCATTGTTGTCCACACGGCTCTGGGAACCGGCGACATCGGCTCCATCGCTATTGTAATGCTACTCACGCTGATCTACACCTTTGAGGGCGGCATGGCCGCGGTGATTTGGACTGACGTTATTCAGATGTTCATCTACGTCGGCGGGACCATTGCCGGTTTCCTGACGTTGACTCACTTGGTTCCCGGGGGATGGCCGGCCATCCACTCGGCCGCCGCCGAAGCCGGCAAGCTGCAAGTCTTTGATTTCTCCTTCAGCTTCTTCAAGACCTACACGTTCTGGGCAGGGATGATCGGCGGAATGTTCCTTACCACCGCCAGCCACGGCACCGATCAGCTCATGGTGCAGCGACTGCTCTCCGCCCGCAATGAGCGCGACTCCAAATTTGCTCTGCTCTCCAGCGGCGTGGTCATTTTGTTTCAATTCACGCTGTTTTTGCTGGTGGGCGTCGGGCTGTGGGTTTTCTATCGCGTGTATCCGCCGGCATCGCCCTTTGCCTCCAACGACTACGTTTTCCCCACGTTTATCGTTGACCACGTGCCACGCGGCATGGCGGGACTGTTGATCGCGGCGATTCTGGCGGCGGCCATGTCCAACTTGAGCGCCGCCCTCAATTCGCTGTCTTCCACCACGATGATGGATTTCTACCTGCGCTTCAAGCCGCAGACTACTGACCGCGCTCGCCTGGCGCTCTCCCGCGGCGCCACCATCCTCTGGTGCGTCGCGCTCTTCGGTCTGGCCTTGGTTTCCCGCCAGAGCCGGACCGTGCTGGTCACCGGGCTCAGCATTGCTTCCGTGGCTTATGGGGGGCTGCTCGGCGTGTTTCTTCTGGGCGTGCTGACCCGCCGCGCTACGCAAGCCGGCGCCATTGCTGGTATGCTCTGCGGACTGGCTTTGAACGGCTATCTGTGGAAAGGCACGAACATCGCCTGGACCTGGTACGTGACTTTTGGCGCTACGACAACGTTCGTCGTCGGCTATGCCGTGAGTTTCGTTTTGAACGGCCGAGCAAAACCGGTGGAGACTGATGGCCACAACTGAGATTCCCAAGCCCGGTCTGCTACGCGAACTCAACGTCTGGCATGCCACCGCGATCGTCGTTGGCACCATCATCGGCAGCGGCATTTTTCGCGTCTCCAGCGAGATGATGAAGGACGTTGGCACGGCAGGCGGCGTTTATCTGGTGTGGATCGTCGGCGGGCTGCTGTCTTTCTTCGGCGCGCTTACCTATGCCGAGCTCGGCGCCATCAAGCCCTGGGCCGGCGGCGAATACGTTTACATTCGCGACGCCTACGGTTCCCTGCTGGGCTTTCTTTATGCTTGGACCTGGTTCCTCATCGCCAAGCCTGCTTCCATTGCCTCCATCACCACCGGTATGGTGGACGTGCTCAGCACGTTCCCGCGCCTCAGTTTTCTCTCCAGCGTTTTTTTTAGCCTGCCTCTGGGCGGCGCGCATTCTATTGACGTTTCTTACGGCCACTTGGTGGCGATTGCCGCCACCATCCTGATCTCCGCGTTGAACTATATCGGCGTGAAAAAAGCGGGCGGTTTCCAGTTGGCCCTGACGTCGCTTAAAGTGGTGATGATCGTGGCCATTGTGGCCGTCGGATTCACTGCGGCTTCCGGAGGCAGGGGCAACTTTCACACCACGTTCCTGGGCGCAAAAGGCGGCATGGCTGGATTCATGGCGGCCCTGGTGGCGGCGCTGTGGGCCTACGACGGCTGGAATGACCTCAACATGGTCAGCGGTGAAGTCCGCAATCCCGGACGCAGTATTCCCATCGCGCTGATTGCCGGTGTGGCCCTGGTGGCCGCGCTGTACATGGGCATGAACGCCGCCATTCAGTACGTGCTGCCGTCGGCGACGATTGCCGCCACCAAAGTTCCCGCGTCGCTGGCCACGCAGATCGCGATTGGCGCCAGCGGAGCGGCGCTGGTCTCGGCGGGCATGGCGCTCTCCATGCTCGTCACTCTGAACGGCACCATCATGAGCGGCGGCCGCGTACCCTTTGCCGTGGCGCGTGACGGTTATTTCTTCAAAGCGCTGGCGGAGGTGCATCCGCGCTTTCACACGCCGTCACTGGCGATCATCGTTCAAGCCGTGATGGCGATCATGCTCTTGTTGGTGGGTGGCGCGTTCAAAGACTTGTTCTCATTAGCGATTTTCGCGGAGTGGCTCTTCTATATGATCGCCGCCAGCACCATCTTTGTCTTCCGCGTGCGCGAACCAAACACAACGCGTCCTTACCGCACCTGGGGATACCCGGTGGTCCCTGCACTGTTCATCACCGCCGCGGCGATTCTGCTCTATTACACGTTCATGGACAACGTAAGAAATTCGTTGGCGGGGACGCTGGTGATTCTGGCGGGCGTGCCGGTGTATTGGTGGTTTGCAAAACGACGTTTAACCACAGAGGACACAGAGAGCCACAGAGATAAGCCTGTCTAACATGCCCAACCACCTCTGTGTTTCTCTGTGCCCTCTGTGGTAAGGACTTCGCAGTTCACGCTCTGCTGAACTCCACCGCGCTTTCGCCCGGCGGAGCGGGCTTCGAACCCGTCAAGCGCTCGTAGACTTTCACATATTCTTTGGCGGACGCGCCCCAGGAAAAATCTTTCCGCATTCCGTTGATCATTAGCTGCTTCCATTTCGCCTTGTTCTCAAAGGCGCGCAGCGCCTGCTGGATGGCGTTGAGCAGCGCGGGACCGGAGTAGCTGGTGAACTTGAAGCCGGTTCCCTGCCCGGTCTCCGGATCCCACTGTTCCACCGTGTCGTCCAGGCCGCCGGTGGCGCGGACGATGGGCACCGTCCCGTATTTCAGGCTGTACATCTGGTTCAGCCCGCTGGGCTCGTAGCGCGACGGCATCAGAAACATATCGGCCCCGGCTTCAATCTTGTGGGCCAGCACGTTGTCATAGGCGATCTTCACGGAAAACTTTCCCGGAAACTGCTTAGCCAGCTTGAGGAAGAGCTCTTCGTATTCCTTGTCACCGCTGCCCAGGATGGTGAAGATCACCTGCAGCCATGACAGTTGTCCGGCGATCTCCGCAATCAGGTCAAACCCTTTCTGCGCGGCAAAGCGCGACACAATGCCGATCACCGGCAACGACGCGTCCGGACTCTCCAGGCCAAACTGGCGCAGCAGATCGTACTTGCAGCCCATTTTGCCTTCCAGTTTGTCCGGGTGATACTGGCAAACGGTGAGCTTGTCCTTGGCCGGGCTCCACTCCCGGTAATCCACGCCATTCAGAATGCCGGTGAGATTGCCCGCGCGGCTGCGCAGCACGCCCTCCAGGCCAAAGCCGAATTCCGCTGTCTGGATCTCCTGCACGTAGCGCCGGCTCACCGTGGTGATGTGGTCGGCGGAGGTCAGCGCGCCTTTGAGGAAGTTGACCTTGCCCCAAAACTCCATCTTGTCAATGGTGAACAGGTCCCAAGGCAGCATGAGCAGCGGAAGCGTGTCTGCGGGGAAGATGCCCTGATAGCCGATGTTGTGGATGGTGAACACCGTGGACGTGTTGCGATACACCGGATCGTCGGCGTAACTGGTGCGCAGCAGCACGGGGACCAGCGCGGACTGCCAGTCGTGGCAGTGAAAGATGTCCGGCACGCCCAGGATTTTTGCGGCTTCCAGCACGGCGCGCGAGTAGAGAGCAAAGCGCTCCGCGTTGTCCGGATAATCGCCGGCCGAGGTCCCGTAGAGAGCTTCGCGATCGAAATATGGCGGGTATTCAATAAAGTAATACTGCACGCCGCTTTGCTTGCCGCCGTCGCGCACGGAGCAGAAGCGGTATTGGTCGTCAAAAGGGATGGTCACGCTGGGCAGCACGACTCGGCCGTTGTTGAGCCGCGTCTGCCTGTACTTGGGGAGATAAACCGTAACCGCGTGGCCCAGCTCTGTCAGGGCCTTGGGGAGCGCGCCCACCACGTCCGCCAGCCCGCCGGTCTTGGAGAACGGCACGCACTCAGACGCGGCAAAGACAATGTTCATGGGGCCTCCAGGGGTCCTTGAAACACCAGAGCGGGCCGGCACAACCCGTAACTAAGAGGAGTCTAATGCCGGGCCAGAAGCAGGGTCAATTTACAGAGAGGTACCTCCCTGATTACGTTTAGATGCTGAACCAGTGGTGTTGGGGCCGTAATAAAAGCCGCGATTCACCAGGGGTCGCACCCCGGCGCCGGCGCCGCCGCTGATAGGATTAAGTAAGGAGCCTGCCTTGCCGGCCAAAAAAGCCAAGCTGGGACAAAACTTTCTGACTGACCCCGACGCCGCGGAGCAGATCGTCTCCAAACTGGGCGACGTTTCGCATACGGTTGTCCTGGAGATCGGTCCCGGACGCGGCGCACTAACCGACTTGCTGGTGGAGCGCGCCGGGCGGCTGGTGGCCATTGAGCTGGACCGCCTGCTGGCCACCGAACTGCGCTACAAGTACTCGCGCTGTCCCAACGTGGAGATTCTGGAAGGCGACGTCCTCAACATTGACTTCCGCACGGTCCTGAAGCGGACGGTAGGGCCGCTCAGCGATTTGCGTCCGCTGAAGCCCTCGCGAGCGCACGTGGTCGGCAACCTGCCCTACTACATTACTTCTGACATTCTGCTGCGCTTGTTCGATTTCCATGACCAGTTTGACGTGATGGTGATTATGGCCCAGCGCGAAGTGGCCGAGCGCGTCGCCGCCAAGCCGGGTTCGCGCGACTACGGCCTGCTCTCGGCTACCGCGCAGCTCTATTGCAAAACAGAACTGCTGTTTACGCTGCCGCCGGGCGCGTTCTCGCCGCCGCCCAAAGTCCATTCCAGCGTGCTCCGCCTGACCGTTGCTCCCAGGTTTGAAGAGTTGCAAGTGGCTGCGAAAGATTTCATCCCGTTCTTGAAAAAGGCCTTCGCCATGAAACGCAAGACGTTGCTGAACAACCTGAAGAAAGATTTTCCTGAAAGCAAAATCAAAGCGGCGCTCAAGAAAGTCGGCGCGCGCGCTGATGTGAGAGCGGAGGCTCTTGCGCTGGACAAAACCGCCGAAGTCTTCCGGCTACTCCAGCAGTCTTAGAATCTTTCTGCTGGCTTGCGATTCCTATCAGCCCTCCGGTTCCTCCGTTCCTCCGTGTTTCAAAGGTTTTGTTTTGCGAACCGGACTAAGAGGCTCTTATTGCACGCCGCTCTGCGCCAGCAGCCGCTTGGCGCGCTGCCGGGCGATATTCAGGATGCCTGAGTCATTGGCGATGCTCTCCAGCAGAGGAGCAATCAGCTGCAGTTCCGCCAGACTGTGCGATTCAGCGTTGGCTTCCGCTGCTTTCAGCTCTTCTTCCATCCCCAGGCGGTCAAAGCGGCGCAGGAACTGCAGTTTGCGTCCGTGCTGCAGCGTGGCGGAGATGCCGCGAAAGATCTGGCTCAGTTCCTGAATCGCCTGGTTCTCAGAATAGTTGAACACGGTCTGAAAGTACCGCGTGGCATCGGCATAGCTTAGGGTCTTCTTGCCGGTGTTGGCGATGGCATGTTTATGGAATTCAAAATCGCCATTGAAATACTCTGCCTGCTCGGCCAGCTTGAAGATCTTGTCCCGGTTGGCAGCGGAGAGCGTGAAGTCCAACTGGTAGTCTTCGTCGTTGGACGTGCTGTCCTTGTCGGGTCGCGTCGGACTGCTGGACTGGTAGTGCGCGCTGCCGTCTGGCTTTACCGTGATGCTGTATTTCTGCGGGGTGGTCGCTTCCCAGTCGCACGTAAAGGTAATGGTGGGAATTGCAGAGGACGCCGCACCAGCCGCCGTCTTGGGCGATTGCCCAGCGAATAGGACCGGCGTCGCCAGCGCCAGCGCCGTCAGCAACAGAGACCAGAACCAGCGTTTCATGACGTTGCCGCTTGAGGATCGAGCTTGTGGTAGCGCATCAACGTGGAGGAAGTATGAATGTGGCAGATGGCGATGGCCAGCGCGTCCGCCACGTCGGCGGGCTCGGGCAGCTCCGGCAGTTTGAGCAGCCGCTTGACCATCTGCTGCACCTGGCTCTTTTCCGCGCGGCCGTAACCCACCACCGCGGACTTGATGGACAGCGGCGAATACTCCGCCACCTGCAGCCCGGACCACGACGCCGCCAGCATGGCCACGCCTCGCACCTGTCCCAGCTTGAGCGCTGATTTCACGTTCATGGCGTAAAACACGTCCTCAATGGCCACCATTTCCGGCTGGTGTTCGGCGATGACCGCCGTCAGTTCAGAAAAGATTTGTTGCAGCTTGTTGGCCATGGGGTCGCGCGACTTCAGCTTCACCGCGCCCAAGGCGCAGCATAAGAGGTGGCGGTCAGCGTCTTCTTCCACCACGCCGTAGCCGGTGTACTCGCTGCCGCAATCAATGCCCAGGACGCGCATGAGGAGAGTGTACCTTACTTTCCGCCGCTCAGCAGCACCTCGGTTTGCTGACGATCGATGACTCCCTCTCACCCAGAAACGCACGATAGCTCTCCACCGATCTTGCCGACTGCGTACGCGTCAAGAAACGTTCGTAGGCCGATTCATCAAATATCTCGCGCAGAGTGGCGACTGCGATCTTTGCCACGCTGCGGAGAACTGCAGAGGCTAAAGCCCAAATATTCTTGATCTCTACGGCATGACTAAAGCTCGTGCCCTGATACGAACCAGAGCTGTGCCAGACACGACGATTGCCATTGTCTTCTCCGTGTCTCCGTGCCTCCGTGGTGGAATCGGTCATAGGAACTCCTCCGCCAGCTGGGTCGCCACGAACGGCGCTTCCTGAGTCGCGGCCGCACGCCGGCCGGAAATCACGTTGATCCACACCGTCGCCGACTCAATCACAATCACGCTCACCAGCACCATCAGCAGCCCGCACACCACGGCATCCAGGCGGTCATTGAAGATGCGCCGGGCCAAGTCCACCGTGGCTGGTCCGGTGGCGATCAGGCGCGCGTGCGCCAGAAAGCCAATCAGCGGATTGGGGTCAAACATCTTGTGCCACGACGCGGCAAAGGTCACCGCGATGAGCCAACCCAGCGGCGCCAGCGTGACCCACATGTAGCGCGCGCGGCCCATCTTGACGATGATGGTTGTCGCCACGCAGAGCGCCACCGCCGCCAGCAGTTGATTGCAAATGCCAAACAGCGGCCACAGAGAATTGATGCCGCCCAGCGGATCGCGGATTCCCTGCCACAGGAACCAGGCCCACGCTAAAACCACCAGCGTGCTGGTGGCGAGAATGCTGGGATACCAACTGGTGCGGCCCATCGGTTTCCATATGTGACCCAGCGCGTCCTGAAGCATGAAGCGGGCCACGCGCGTGCCGGCGTCCAGCACGGTCAGGATGAACAACGCCTCAAACATGATGGCGAAGTGGTACCACAGGGCCATCACCCGCGCGCCGCCCAGCGAGTCAGAAAAAATCTTGGCCATGCCCAGCGCAAACGCCGGGGCGCCGCCCGTGCGGAAGAACAGGCTTTTCTCGCCCACCGCGCCGGCCAGCGTGTTCATCTGGTCGGCGGTGACGGGGAAACCCCAGCCGCTGATGGTCGCGACGGCAGCTGTTGGCGATCCACCCACCATCCCCGCCCCGCTGTTCACCGCGAAGTACGTCCCCGGCTGCAAGGTGCACGCGGCGATCATGGCCATGATGCCGACGAACGATTCCGCCATCATCGCGCCGTAGCCGACCATGCGCGCTTGCGGCTCGCGCGCGATCAGCTTGGGCGTGGTGCCGCTGGAGATCAGCGAGTGAAATCCGCTGATGGCCCCGCAAGCGATGGTGATGAACGCAAACGGGAACAAGTTGCCGGCAAAGACCGGCCCGCTGCCGTCGGTGAAGCGGGTGAGCGCGGGCATCTGCAGGTGCGGACGCACCAGGACAATTCCCATCGCCAGAATGCCGACCGTCCCGAGCTTGACGAAGGTGCTGAGGTAGTCGCGCGGCGCCAGCAGCAGCCACACCGGCAAGGCCGACGCCGCAAAGCCATAAAGAATGATGAGCACGGCCAGCGCCGTCGCGCTCAAAGTAAAGACTCCGGCCAGGCTGGGCGACTGCGACACCCACTGTCCCCCGAAAATCGAGAGCATGACAAGCACGAACCCAAGGACCGATGCTTCCAGCACGCGGCCCGGCCGCAAGTAACGCAGGTAGACGCCCATCAACAGCGCAATAGGAATGGTCATGCCGATGGTAAACACGCCCCACGGACTGTTCTTGAGCGCGTTGACGATTACCAGCGCCACCACCGCCAGCAGAATAATGAGAATCCCCAGCACGGCGATGAACGCCACCGTGCCCGCTGTCTTGCCGATTTCCTCCCGCGCCATCTGCCCCAGGGACTTGCCGTCGCGCCGCACGGAGAACAGAAGAATCACAAAGTCCTGCACGCAGCCGGCAAAGATGGCGCCGACCAGAATCCACAGCGTGCCCGGCAGATAACCAAACTGCGCGGCCAGCACCGGCCCCAGCAGCGGCCCTGGTCCGGCGATGGCGGCAAAGTGGTGGCCGAAGACCACCCACTTGTTCGTCGGCATGAAATCGCGGCCGTTGTCCAGGCGCTCGGCGGGAGTGGCGCGCATGGCGTCCAGGGTAAGGACTTTGGCGGCGACAAATTTGCTGTAGAAACGATAGCCCAGCGCGTATGTGCACAGCGCCGCCACCAGCAGCCACATGGCGCTGATGGGCTCGCCACGCCGCCAGGCGATGGTCGCAAACGCCGCAGCGCCCAGCGCGGCCACTGCCGTCCAGAGGAGGACTTTGGCAAACTTCATTCCGAATCTCCGCTAACGTATTTTGAAGACCAGGTTTTCGTGCTGCGCTATTCTGCCCAAGCGGGCAGAGATGTGCAACGCTTAGGAAGGGCTAATCGAAAAAGGAGCTATTCTTCGGGCAGTTCCGCCACGGCGGCCGCGCTGCGATTCGGCGTCCTCGGCCGCTTGGGCGCGCCCACGTAGGCGTAAGGGTCTTGCGGGTTGTCCGGCTCTTTCCGGACGCCCGGTTGTCTGCGCAGGAAGCGCAAGATGCGCTGGAGTGCTGCGCGAATCCGGCTTGGCTTTGCAGGCTGCATAAAGACCTCTTGAAAACGCAAGCGTATCACGAAACCGGCGCAATGAAGTTGTGGAGAGATTCGGGCTGTTGTAAAACTATCTTGCCAAAGGAGAAACCTGATGAGCTGGTGGTTTGGAGTCGCGTGGATTTTCATGGGGTTGATGTGGCTGTGGCGGGCTTACGCCGGCCACTACCCGGGCGGCACGGTTACCCTGACTACCGACTCAACCCGCATCATGAGCAAACGAGAGCGGGTCATCGGACTGTTCTTGGGCATCGCCAACCTGCTGCTCGGCATGGCGAACCTATGGCTCGGATTGCGCCACTCCCGCTAGCGTCTCTCCGCCCGCTAGGGCTTCCCTTGCATCCGGGCTTCGAGCCTGCCGGTTATCATTAGTCCCAGCATTCGAAAGTCGCTGATGAACGACCAGAACGGATGTCCGAACGTAGCCGGCTTGTTGCCTTCGATGAGGAAGTGTCCCGTCCAGGCAAAGCCGTAGGCGACCACTGGCCACAATAGCGCGTACCAAGGATGGCCCACGACAAACGGCACAATCAGCGTGACTAGGCCCAGCGAGGTTCCCGCGGCATGCATCCAGCGGTTACGCGGATCGCTGTGCTCGCGCAGATAAAACGCAAAGAATTCCTCGTAAGAAGCAAAGGTCTGGTCAGGCACGTTGATTCCTCCTCGGAATGATCGTCTGGAAGCAAGCTATCTTCCGTCGTCTATCTTCCCTTCCACTCCGGCTTCCGCTTCTCCATCCAGGCCTGAATGCCTTCTTGGGCGTCGTCGGTCTGCATGAGCTCTTCTACATAAATCTTTTCCGCGCGCGCCAGGCCTTTGTCCAAGTGAATGGAGTCCCACGCGTAGAAAGCTTTCTTGGCGTGGGCCAGAGCCGCCGGACTGAGCTTGAGAAGCGGCCCCAGACGGCTTTGGATGGCCTGGTCCATGCGGTCGTCCACGGCGGCTTCATTCGCCAGGCCCCAGGCGGCGGCCGCTTCGCCGGAAAAAGTTCGTCCGGTGAAGATCAGGTCAGCGGCGCGCTTCTGCCCGACCAGCGCGGCCAGCGCGGTGCACGCCACCGGCGGATAGCAACCCAACGTGATCTCCGGGAAGCCCCACTTGGCGTCCGGCGTGGTGAAGCACAGGTCGCAGACCATGGCCAGTTCGGCGCCGCCGCCCAGGCACGCGCCACGGACGTCCGCAATGGTGATTTTGGGAAGCTTGGCCAGCGCCAGGATCAGACCGTGAAATTTCTGCAGCATGGCGGGGATCTTGT
The DNA here is from genome assembly GCA_020072815.1 of Terriglobia bacterium. NCBI lineage: Bacteria > Pseudomonadati > Acidobacteriota > Terriglobia > Terriglobia bacterium. The sequence continues at coordinate 86,776 of JAIQGE010000004.1, forward strand.
CCGGCGTGTGCACCGCAACGTCCACCCCGGCGGAGAAGTTCTTGTCTTCGCCGCTCAATACGACTACCGCAATCTGTTTGTGCTCTTCCAGCTTCTGGAGCGCGTCCGCAAGCTGGTCCATCATGGGGAAGTCAATCACGTTCAGCGGAGGGCGGGCGAGGATGATGCGGGCCAGGGCACCCCGCGTCTCGAGGGTAATGCGCTTCGTGATGGCGGATGACGGTGAACTCATGCCGGGCCTCTTGTTTTCCGAACGTTTGGCTTCATCATTTCATTGCCTCCTCCGCCGGAGTTCACTTTCGGCGATTTTGGCAATCTTGGCACTCTTGGCAATTCTCTTTCCGCTCCCCCGTTTCTGCAAGCGGACTCACTCTTTCTTCGCAGGTGGTTGCCAGAGTTCAATCCGGTTCCCCTCCGGGTCCATGATCCAGGCAAAACGCCCGTATTCGTGGTCTTCGCGTTTCGGATCGATCGTTACGCCCTCAGCCCGCAACGCCTCCAGCACCGCATCCAGGTCTTCCACCTGATAGTTGATCATGAAGGGTGCGCTGCTGGGATTGAAATACTTGGTGTCCTGGGGAAAGATGGACCACACGGTGAAGGTCTCGTGCGAGGGGTCTTCGAGACGCCGCCACTTGAACATGCTGCCTTCGTCCGGCTTGCCCGCGATGCCCAGGTGTTTCGCATACCACTCGTACATTCTTTGGGGATCTTTGGCCTTGAAGAAGATACCGCCCAGGCCGATCACACGCTTGTTCATGACGATAATCCTAACAAAAACACTCAAGGGCTGAAGCCCGATCCTTTTGTCGCCGTTCAGCACTTTTTCGGCTTCGCTCACCCATGCCTAAAGGCATAGGCTGGGCCCTGCCCTGATACCTGCAGAGGCTGAAGCCGGTTATTCTTGGAGCTTCATCTTCCTTTTCTTACATCATCGCCGTGCGTTTGGTTTTCAATTTCGGCGGTTTTGGCAATTCTGGCAATCTTGGCAATTCTCCGTGCCTCCGTGGCGAGATCTGGGATTTGCAGTCACGGCGATCACGGCGATCTCTCCCTAGCTCGTCCAGAATCCTTTTGTATCGTACTCGCGGATGGCCCTCAACTCGGCGACGCTCGGCACCGGCGTTGGCCGCAAATCGTCAGCGACTTTGAGCTGCCATCCGGTGTTCGCCACCACGTCGTCCACGGCCACGCCAGGGTGGGTGGTAGAGAGGTAAGCTTCCCCGCTGTCATCGCTAAAGCGCAGCACGCATTTCGACGTGATCACCGCCGAAGGTCCGCCGCGCGGAAGGCCCACGCGCTTGCGCCATCCCGCGCCCTCGCCGTTGCCGGGACTGGTGATGTAACTCACGCGCTCGGGCAGGCGATGCCGCGCATGTTCCAGCAGCGACACGAAGCGGTGTGCCAGGGAAGCAATGTCGCAGGCGCCGCCCGAACCCGGCAGCCGGACCAGCCCGTGCTTGCCTTGGGCTTTTTTACTTTCGACCTGCGTGGAGTTGAGGTTGCCATAGCGGTCCACTTCCGCCGCGCCAAGAAAACCGAGATGCACTCTCCCCGACTGCAACAAGCCCATCACGCTCAGCATGTCCAGGCACTGCGTGGCGCCTTTGATGTTGGGCGGGTCGGCCATGGTATAGATCAGCTCGGGCGACGGCGAGGAGCGGATCACGCCATTCTCGAACAGGCCGACGGCATTCGGCGCATGGGTCTTCTTGGCGACCACAAACGCAATCAGCGGCAAGCGCATGCCGACGAAGACCACTTCGCCGTCTTTGATCTCGCGCGCCGCGGCCACGACCATGAGCTCGTTGAGGGTGTAGGACATGTTTTTCTGAAATCCCGAATCCCGCGCAGCGGGTGAGGGATCACTATTGTAACGAAGCTGCTTTGGTCCAATTAAGTTGTGATGCCCACGTGACGTTGGCAGCCATAGGGCTCCCTCGCTTCGCTCGGGATGAAGAAAGGGCTACTTTTCCGCATTAATCGCGTTCTTCCGTACTTCGCCGATGGTAACCAGCGGGTCGCGTCCACCCAGGCGCGGCGCAATCCACTTCTTCTCCGCGCCGATGATGTCCATCAACAGCTTTTTGTCGGCCGCGGTGGGCATCCAGGTTTCCAGTTGCTCGCGGTATTCTTTCTCTTCCATCGGCTCACCGGTTTGGGGATGGAACATCTGGCCTTTCCACTTGCCGATATTGCGGTGGAACTTGATGTCCGGACAATAGAGCGCCGTATTGCCCTGCTTCTGCGCAGCGCTGATGCGCTTGACCAGCGTGGCGCATTCGTCGCGATAGAGATGGCGGTTGTAATCGTTCAAGTCCTCAAGGTCCGCGGGATGCGGATTGGCCGGCTCGTCATAGCGGCCCTTCAATCCCCAGGTGTAGGCCCATTGCGCGGATGAGGAATGGTCCGTGCCGAACAGGTCGTACGAACTGGAAATCCACTTGTTCAGATATTTCTGCATCAGCCACGAGGGAACCACGCCGGCTTCCGCGATGCGCGCCAGTCCAGTGTTGCCCGTGCCCATGTGGAAGGCTTCTTCCTTCAGCATGTAACTCATGGAACGGCCCAGCGGAGCGAAGGCGGAATACTTGAGCATCTGGAGCTGGAATTTGCCATCGCGGTCAACAAAGTCAGTGAAGGCGAAGAAGTCCAGCCAGTTGTCGCATTCTTCATTAAAGCTGCCCAGCAGGCGCTTGTTCTCGTAGGCGCGGCGGTCCAGCATTTTCTTGGCTTCCACCTTGCCGGTATCGCCGAAGAAGTCTATGAGCAGCGCGCACATCTGCCACCCGTGGCGCATTTCTTCAATCATCACGCGGGTCAGGCAGGAACGGTCATAGTCACTGGGCGCGCTCTCAAAAAGCCAGCGCTGCTGTTCCACGCTGGCGAACTCGGTGTCACCCTGGTAGACGATCAGGTTCATCAGGGCGTCACGCATGTTCTGGGTGGGGATCTGGCGCATGTTCTCCCACTTGTTGCGGCCCTTGTAATAGCCAAAGGTGATCTCGTCGGTTTCGATGGCGCCGTACAGGGTGTCAAACTTGAACTCTTTGATCTGGTCGTGGTCCACGCCCACTTCCTTGCGCCACTCGTTGAACAGGCCGACCCAGTCACTGAACGTGCCGATCTTGTGTATTTTTCCAGGCATGAAAACTCCGTAGTAATTAGCAAATAGCAATTGGCAATTAGTAAGTCGCTTCCGACCTCTAGCTCTTGGTTAAAGGCCGATGGCTAGTTGCTAATTGCTATTTGCCAATTGCTTCCTCTCACAAATTCATCCACACGGTCTTGAGTTCCGTGTAGTGTTCAATCGCGTGCATGCCCAGTTCGCGGCCAAAGCCGGATTGCTTGTATCCGCCGAAAGGCAGCGCCGCGTCCATCACTCCGTAGGTGTTGATCCACACTGTGCCGGCCTTCAGGCGGCGCGACAGCTGGTGGGCTTTCTTGATGTCGTTGGTCCACACCGCGGCGGCCAGGCCGTAGACGTTGCGGTTGGCTTGTTCGGCGACTTCTTCGATGTCGTCAAACGTGAGCGTGGCCAGCACGGGGCCAAATATCTCTTCCTGCGCGATCTTCATATCGTTCTTCACGCCGCCGAAAATCGTGGGCTCGATGAAGAAACCGTGGTCGCCATTGACCGCGGCGCGCTTGCCGCCGGCCAGCACGGCAGCGCCTTCTTTCTTGCCGGATTCGATGTAGCCCAGCACCGTGTCCATCTGCTTCTGGCTCACAATGGCGCCTAGGCGCGTTTTGGGGTCCAGCGGGTCGCCCAGTTTGATCTTCTTGCTGCCTTCGACCAGCTTGGTCATGAATTCGTCTTCCGCTTTTTTCTCCACGAACAGGCGCGAACCGGCGCAGCAGACTTCACCTTTGCCGTAAAAGATGCCGTTGAGCGCGCCTTTCACAGCCGAGTCCAGGGACGAATCAGCGAACACGATGTTCGGCGATTTGCCGCCCAACTCCAGCGTCACGCGCTTCAGCGTGTCCGCCGACGCCCGCATGATCTCTTTGCCTACGGAAGTTGATCCGGTGAACGCGACTTTGTCCACGCCGGGATGCTTCACCAGAGCCTGTCCGGTGGCCGGTCCGCCGGTGACTATGTTCAACACGCCCGCGGGGAGTCCAGCTTCCAGGCACAGTTCGCCAAAGCGCAGCGCGGTGAGTGAAGTGTCTTCCGCAGGCTTGAGCACCACGCAGTTGCCGCATGCCAGGGCCGGACCCAGCTTCCAACTGGCCAGCAACAGCGGGAAGTTCCAGGCAACGATCGCGCCTACAACGCCCACCGGCTCGCGCAGCGTGTACGTGAACGCGTTGCTGAAAGTGTTTACCGTTTCACCGTGGACCTTGGTGGCCCACCCGGCGAAATAGCGGAACACGTCCGCCACCATAGGCATGTCCACGTAACGCGATTCGAAGATGGGCTTGCCATTGTCCAATGTTTCCAGCTCGGCCAGCTCTTCAATGCTCTTTTCCACCAGGTCGGCGATGCGCCATAGGAGCTTGCCGCGGTCGCTGGAGGACATCTTGCGCCACGGGCCGCCCATGTCGTCGAAGGCCTTGCGCGCCGCGGCCACGGCCAGGTCAACATCCTGCGCGGTGGCGTCAGCGATCTGCGTGAGCACTTCACCGGTGGCGGGATTGATGGTGTCAAACGCGCGGCCGGAGCCTTCACTCCACTGCCCGTTGATAAGCAGCTTGCCAGGGGAGATGTGTGTTTTGGTTGCGGTCAACATCATTCTTAGCCTCAAGCTGCTAGCGACTGGCCGCTAGCTGGTACTTCGTTTGTTTGCACGACATTCTCTACAACACCTTTTTAGCGTGTCATCTTGAGCGAGCCGGAGCGAATGTGACGGCGAGTCGAAAGATCCCGAAGGTCTTTCCCCTGCCCTGCTGCTTCAGGGAGTTCTCACGAGGATTCTGGTGAGAACACCTCCAGGCGGAATCGTAAATCCAACCATTCTCGGGATCCTGCGACTCCGCGCCTATCACTCAATCAATCCTGAGCATAGCTGCTGCGCTTCGCTCAGGATGACAGATCCGAAACAGCGTCGAACAAATAGGGATCCCTCGCTGCGCTCGGATTTCAGAGATCCTTCGACTCGCCCCATCCCGCCGTGCGGGACTCGCGCTCGCTCAGGATGACGGCAGCGGGCTCCCGCTCCGCTCACGCCCGCTGAGCGCCGTCACTTTGCTTTAAACGTTGCTGGTCTCTTGTCCACGTACGCGGCCAGGCCTTCCTTGGCGTCGTCGCTGGCGAACAGGCGCTGTTGCAGTTCGCGCTCCACCGCCAGCGCGGACTCCATGGGAATCTCCCATCCCGTCTGGACCGAGCGCTTGATGTTGCCCACGGCCTTGGCGGCTTTGTTGGGAGGCGTGAACTGGCGCGCGTACTCCATGACGTTGCCCATAAAGTTGTCGCGCTCGTAAATGTCGTTGATGATGCCCATCTCTTTGGCTTCTTCAAAGGTGAAGGTGTTGCCGGTGACCATGAGCTCAATGGCTTTGCTCTTGCCCACCATGCGGCTCAGGCGCTGGGTGCCGCCGGTGCCAGGCAGAACGCCCAGGTTGATTTCCGGCAGGCCGATCTTGCCGGAATCGCGGCGCGCGATGCGCAGGTCCGCGGCCATGGCGATTTCCAGTCCGCCGCCCACGCAGTGGCCGTTGATGGCGGCAATCACCAGCTTGGGTGTGTGCTCCAGGCGCAGCAGCATTTCATTGGCATGCAGGCAGAAGTAATACTTAAAGGTGGGGTCCACCGAGGAAAGCATCTTAATGTTGGCGCCGGCGGAGAAGAATTTGTCGCCCGCGCCGGTCAGCAGCAGCACGTACACGTCATTGTCCATGCGCGCCTTCAGGATGCACTCGTCCAGTTGCCGGTTCATTTCATAGGTGTAGGTATTGGCCGGCGGATCGCACAGTTCGATGACGGCCACGCCGTCTTCCACGCGATAATTGACCAGCGTCTTGGTTTCAGTTGCTGTGGTTGCAGCCATGATTTCAGAGCTCCTTTGAATTGGTTGAGTCTTGACCCGAACGCGAACGGCGACTCAGGGCCTTGTTTCAGAATTTTTCGCTTCAGAATTCTTCCGTTTTGCCTTGCCGGCCAGCACGCCGCTCAGGAAGAGGTCGCCCATCCCGCGGGCCAGTTCGCCGGCATCGGCATCCACGCGCGGGTTGTGCCAGGTGTAGATCCAGTTGATCATGCCAAACAGGCTGAGCACGGCCAGCCGTCCGGAGAATTGTAGTCCTTTGGCCTTGCGCAAATCTTCCAGCAGGTCCAGACAGATGCGGTAATACTCGCGCTTGATGGCCCGCACTTCAGCGCCGTGCTCGTTCTTGAGCGTGTCGTCCTCGTGGGTGAGCACCTTCATGGCCTCTTTGTTGGCCAGGGAATATTCCAGGTGGTTCTCAATAAAGATGCGGATGCGCTCTTCCGGGTCGGCTGACTTTTCCAGGCGCACGCGCAGGTTGGCGATGATGGTCTCAAACGTGTGCTTCTGGATCAGGTACAGCAACTCTTCCTTGGACGCAAAATAATGATACAGCCCGGCCAGGGACATGCCGGCGGCGCGGGAGAGATCGCGCATGGAAGCGCCTTCGTAACCTTTGTCGCAGAAGATGCGCGCGGCGTGCTGCAGCAAGCGGGCTAGCTGGCGGTCAAAACGCGTGTCCGCAGCCGTATCCGCGGCGGGCCGGCGGCCATGCGCCGCCTTCCGGCCCGGCAAAGCCGGTGCGGGTGACGGGATTTCAATGTGGGACTGGGCCATGCGCAAGAGGTTACCGAACGTTCGTTCGGGTCTTATTATGGCTGACGGCCAAGCGCCCCGTCAACTCCGGCCGCCGCGGCCTTGCTCCGCGTCGCCTTCGCCAGCTCCCTACCAGCGGCGCAGAAAGTTGTTCCAGACCGACCTTGAGCGTGTCTTACCCACCAGAGTAACCGGAGCACCAGCAATTATCAGAAAGCGGGCTGTTGCAGCGGCGGAGGAGTAGCGTTCAGGCCAAACAAGCCAGGACGAATGCCTTCCGGCCTCAAAGTACGAGACGAAGCTGGAAAGCAACTCTCGACCGAGGACTCCAAGGTCAACAAAAACAAATTCAATGAAGTCCCCCGAGAAGGAGATTTGAAATGCGTTCACAGAATTCCAAGTCGTTTGCACAGTCGGCCGCGAAGGCCCTATTTGCTCTGGTCCTGGTGGCCGGACTCGTTTTCGCCGTCGGTTGCGGTGGCGGAGGGTCTGCCAGCACTAACCCCGGTCCCAGCCCCACACCCACACCCGCCAACAGCGCGTCCACGCAGGTCCGCTTTGGCGACGCGCCTGCTGACAGCGTGATCTCATTTGAAGTCACCGTCTCGGCTCTTTCGCTCACGCCCAGCGGCGGCGGCGCCGCAGTGACCGTTCCGGTCCCGGCGAACAACCGGCTGGAACTCAGCCATTCGGCCGGCAAGTTTGAACCGTTCCTTACCGGCAGCCTGCCGCAAGGCAGTTTCTCCAGCGCTTCGATGACGCTGGCCAACTCCGAGCTGACGTTCATGGGCAGCACCGGACTCCCGGTCCATATCAATGGTCCGGCGAGCGCTTCGGTCAGCATCGCGCTGAGCCCTGCACTGACCGTCGGAACCAGCCCGCTGGTCCTAAACATTGACGCCAACATCGCCAACTCGGTGACGACCAACGCCTCAGGCGTGATCACGGGCATCAGCTTTGGCTCCAATTCCTTCAGCATCACCGCCAAGGCGCCCGGCGCCCAAGCCAACCAGCAGGACGACGATGGCGAAATCGAAGACGTGCGCGGCACGATCACTTCCGCCACTGCGAACAGCTTCGTGTTGTCCGTGGGCCAGACCAAATCTTCCATGACCTTCAGCTTTGACGCCACCACGCAGTTCAGTGACGGCGTGACCGCCGCCACGCTGGCCAACCAGATCGTGAAAGTGGAAGGCTTCACCAAGTCCGACGGCAGCCTGTTTGCCAAAGAAGTGGAAGGCCTGGAATCGAGCTCCGGCGCGGAAATGGAAAGCTTGATCACCGCCATCTCCGGCACCACGCTCACCATCAGCGCGGATGACGGCATCGGCGGCGGCATGGACGACACCAAGATCGGCGCCAGCTTCACCGTGAACATCGCCGGCCTGAATGCCAGCAAGTTCAAAGTGGACGGCGGCAACGGCTTCGGCGGCAACGTGCCGGCCGGCCTCACCTTCGACGCTACGACCATCCACCAGGGTCAGCACGTGGAAGTGGAGACCAACAACCCGATCCCGGCAGCCAACGGCAGCATCACTCCGGACAAGCTGAAACTGCAACAGCAGGGCGTCTCCGGAACGGTGGCCAACCTGGCGGCCAGCGGCAACTTTGACCTGAACCTGGCGGCCGATTCGCACCTGGCCATCATCTCCGGTCAGACGGTGGTCCACGTCATCAAGGCCTCCAGCACGGACGTCCGCAAGGCTCCGGCGAACGCAGCCGCAGCGCAAGTACGCGGGCTCCTGTTCTGGAACGGGACCTCCTGGCAGATGGTCGCCCGGCGCGTCCGGTAAGCGCAAAACATCGCTTCCCCTTACTTACCACCCCGGTCGCAACTAACCTGCTGCGGCCGGTTTTCTTTTTGCACAGCGTTGCTTCTGCGTACTGTGATTGGCATACTGAAAGTCATGCGAATCATCGTGGCAGTTGTCCTATGCTTCCTGGCGAACATCTCTGGTGCGCAGAACCGAACGGTGGCCATCACGATTGACGATCTGCCGCTGGCCCTGGCCGGTTCGCCGGCCAACGTGACGCCCGCAGAACGGCTGGCCGAAACACGCGCGGTAAATCTGGCGATCCTGAACGGACTCAAGAAGCACCATGCGTGGGCGATTGGGTTCGTGAATGAAAAGAAAGTCGTAGACGGTGGCGCCGCACAGAGCCGGGCGATCCTGCAACAGTGGATCAGGTACGGCAACGATCTGGGCAACCACACTTTCGCCCATCTGGACTTAAGCAAGATTTCGGCGGAGGAATTTGAAAAAGAAGTTGTGGACGGCGAAGCATCGGTCAAACTTCTGATGGCTGGCGCTGGCAAGCCGGTGAGCTACTTGCGCTTCCCTTACAATCACACCGGCGAGACAGCGGAAAAGCACGGAAAAGTGGCCGCGTTCCTGAAGAAGCAAGGTTATGAAGTAGCCACATGCACCGTGGACAATTCAGATTGGGTCTTTGCCCGCGCCTATCGTTTGATGCTGGACCGCAATGATCAAGACGCGGCGCAGCGGCTGCGCACCGCTTACATTGAATACACCGGCCAGGAGCTTGAATACTATTCCCAGCTTCACAAGCAGATCTTTGGACACGAGATTCCCCACGTCATGCTGCTGCATGCCAGCCGTTTGAACGCTGACACCATTGATGACGTCCTGGGTGTTTTTGAGCAGGCAGAGTACCGCTTTGTCACCTTAAAACAGGCACAGAGTGATCCGGCCTACAAGACGCCAGAAACATTAACTTCTGACGGCCCCATGTGGGGGTATCGCTGGGCGCAGGCCCTGCATATCAAAGTCGACGTCAGTCGCGAGCCGCAAGTGCCTGCATGGGTGGCCGAATACAAATAGGGGCTAGAGCGAAGAACAATCCCACCGCCGCTGCTATATCGTTTCGGCCGGTTTTCTTCGCCGAAAGGTCCCCGGTAGGTTCGCTCCTACTACTGGCATTCGGAAGCCATGCGGTTATCCGTGACGACCCTGTCTTTTTCCAGCGCCCTGCTCCACGACCATGTTGTAGGTCAATGGAGCGTGGGCGCTGGTTAGGACACTTTCCGTCTACAGTCTTTAACGAAGCGACTGCAACCTGAGGATCACCCCCAGAATGTTGGCCTGTATGCTATACGAGCCGTTCGAATATCGACCATACCGGTAGCGGCTGGTGAAGCCGTCTTCGTAGCCGCGCCGAAAACCCTCGCGAAAATAGTAGTTGTACTCGGCCTGGTCAACGTAATAACCCGTGTAGCCATAGTTGGCATCCTGGTAGGCGTAGGAAAGGCGGTAATTGGAGCGCCAGTGATCCAGCCGGTCCGCCCGTCCTGCCTGGTAGCCTTCCGCATAGCCATAGTTCACGGCCTGGCGCAGCAGGTCCGCGCCGTACTGGTTCGTCTGGTAATAGCGGGTCCCGCGCTTGTAACGATAGCTCGGTGCCGTGTAGAAGTACGGGTCACTATTGTAATCGTGGTCACGGTCCCGTTCGATGCGTGCTCGCTGCTCGCGCATGCGCTCCAGGTACCCTGACTGGAAACGGTACTGCTCCGCGCGTTTTTGTTGCTGCAGCGCCTCCGTGCGCTGTTGTATGACCTGCTGCTGCGCCTGCTGCTGGCTCTGGTGTTCACGGTACTGGTTCATGCGCTGCTGCTGCTGCGCAATGAGCTGCTGCTGACGCTCTTGCGGGAGCCGCTGTTGCTGCTGCGCTTTCTGTTGTTGTTGCTGCTGCGCTCTCTGCTGTTGTTGCTGCTGGCCTTTCTGCTGCTGGGCCTGCTGCTGCTGTTTCTGCTGCTCCGCGCGCTGTTTTTGCTGTTGGCCTTTTTGCTGCTCTGCTCGCTGTTGTTGTTGTTGCTGGCCCTTTTGCTGTTGGATCTGCTGTTGCTGTTTCTGCTCTGCGCGCTGCTGCTGTTGTTGCTGCTGGCCCCTCTGCTGCTGGATCTGCTCTTGCTGCTTCTGCTGCTCGGCGCGCTGTTGTTGCTGCTGTTGGCCTTTCTGCTGCTCTGCTCGCTGTTGTTGCTGTTGCTGCTGCGCTTTCTGTTGTTGCTGCTGTTGGCCTTTCTGCTGCTGAACCTGCTGTTGCTGCTTCTGCTGCTCCGCGCGCTGTTGCTGCTGGCCCTTTTGCTGTTGGATCTGCTCTTGCTGCTTCTGCTGCTCCGCGCGCTGCTGTTGTTGTTGGCCTTTTTGTTGCTGGAGCTGCTGTTGCTGTTTCTGCTGCTCCGCACGCTGCTGTTGTTGCTGTTGGCCCTTTTGCTGCTCGACGCGCTGTTGTTGTTGTTGCTGCTGGCCCTTTTGCTGCTCGGCGCGCTGCTGCTGTTGTTGCTGCTGGCCTTTCTGCTGCTCGGCGCGCTGTTGCTGTTGTTGCTGCTGGCCTTTTTGCTGCTGGATCTGCTCTTGCTGCTTCTGCTGCTCCGCGCGCCGTTGTTGTTGTTGTTGTTGCTGTTGGCCCCTCGGCGGTTGTTCGGGTTTAGCCTGCGGTTGTTCGGGCTTGGCTTGCGGTTGTTCGGGCGTGGCCTGCTTTTTGCCCCTTTGCTTTTCGGCCTGTTTTTCTTGCTGGGCTTGCTCGTCCTGTTTTTTCTGCTTTTCGTCCTGCTGGCTCTGTAGAGCATAGCCCGGAATGTTGGCGCCGATAAGACAGAAGAGAACTGCCGTGCTGATGATTCCGAATCGTTTCATGGGTCTTTGCCTTTCCGCGTATTCCAAACCCAACAATTTGCTCTGCAGCTTGTGCTGCGGCCTGCACCTTAGCGCCTGTGAGTGCGTTTCAGGAACGATTGGGCTGCGGCTGGCACCGCTACTCTACGCTATTCAAATCATGAAGACGGATTCAGATGTATGGATGTGACGCCAGTCACGCATCTTAGTGAGTCCGTCTTTGGAGCCGCGCATTGCGTGGCGAAATGGTCTTCAATCAGGGTGCTGTTTGATGGACCAGTGCAAGCGCCACTCGCTTCATGAGTGTTGCCTCATGTTTAAGCTTAGGCGCAGCAGAGGTTATCGACTGTATCCTTTTGAACAGTTCAAGGCCGGAAAGTTGTTACTTGCCAATTCCCAACTGCGTGAGCATGAATGCGTAGTCGAACGCGATTTCATGGTAGCGGTCGTACCGCCCGGACGCTCCGCCGTGGCCGGCGGCCATGTTGGTCTTGAGCACAAGCACGTTCTTGTCGTCCTTAAGCGTGCGCAGCTTCGCCACATACTTGGCCGGTTCCCAATACATGACCTGGCTGTCATTGAATGACGTCTTCACCAGGATCGTCGGGTATGAGCCTTTCTTCAGGTTGTCATACGGCGAATATTTCAGCATGTAGTCGTACGCGGGCTTCTCGTTGGGATTGCCCCACTCTTCGTACTCGCCCACGGTAAGCGGCAAAGTCGCGTCCAGCATGGTGTTCATCACGTCCACAAAAGGCACGTGCGAAACCACCACCTTGAACAAATCAGGACGCAGGTTGGTGACGGCGCCCATGAGCAGTCCGCCGGCAGAGCCGCCTTCAATGGCGATCTTGTCGCGCGCGCCGAACTTGGCGGCCACCAGGTGCTCGGTGCAGGCGATGAAGTCAGTGAAGGTATTCATCTTGTTCATCATGCGGCCGGCATCGTGCCAGGCCTTGCCCATGTCGCCGCCGCCACGTATGTGGGCGAAGGCCATGACCACGCCGCGGTCCATCAGCGATAAGCGCGTGGCGCTGAAGGTGACGGGCAAGCTGAAGCCATAAGATCCGTAAGCGTAAACGTACAGCGGGTTGGAGCCGTCCGCCTTCTTCAGGTCTTTGCGATAGACCACGGAGATAGGCACCTTGACGCCGTCCTGCGCCGTGGCCCACACGCGCTCGGAAGTGTACTTGGAAGGATCGTAGCCGCCGGGGACTTCCGTCTGCTTGAGCAGCGTGGAGCTGTGCTTTTCCACGTCATAGTCAAACACCGAAGCCGGCGTGACCAGCGACTGGTAGGAATAACGGAACAACTTGGTCTTGAATTCGCGATTCACCTGCGGAAACGCGGCGTACACCGGTTCGGTGTAGGCGATGCGTTTTTTCTCTCCGCTGGCCAGGTTCACGACGGTCAGCTCCGGCAAACCGTTTTCGCGTTCGGCCAGAACGTAGAAGTCTTCGAACATTTCAATGCCGCTCAACATCACGTCCGGGCGGACGGGGATGATTTCCTTCCAGTTTTCCTTAAACGGCGCGCTCACCGGAGCTTTGACCAGGCGGAAGTTGCGGCCTTTGTCATTGGCGCGGATGAAGAACTCGTCGCCGTGATTGTCCACGTAGTATTCAACGCCCTGCTGGCGCTCGGCGATCACTATCCACTTGGCCGCGGGCTTGGCGGCGTCAATGTAGCGGAATTCAGAAGTCGTGTGGCTGCCGCTCTCCAGCAGCAAATACCGGCCGCTGCGCGTCTTGCGCACGCCAACCTCAAACCGCTCGTCGGACTCTTCAAAGATCAGCGCGTCGTGGGGCGCGGTGCTGCTCAAGCTGTGGCGATACATGCGGTATTGCCGCTTCGTCTGCTCGTCTTCCACCGTATAGAAAATGGTCTGGTTGTCATTGGCCCAGGCGATGGAGCCGACGCGCTCGGCCAGGGCGGCGGAATCTTTTCCCGTACGCAGGTCGCGGACGTAGAGTTTGTACTGGCGGAAGCCGGTGTTGTCGGTGGAGTAGGCCAGCAGGTTGCCGTCGTCGCTGACCTCAAACCCGCCCAGCGACATGAACGCCTGCCCCTTGGCCAGCTCGTTCACGTCCACAACGATGGATTCGGCGGCGTCCAGGCTCCCTTTCTTGCGGCAGTAGATCGGGTACTGCTGGCCCTTTTCCCAGCGCGAGTAATAAAAATATTCGCCCTGTTTGTAGGGAACGTTGACGTCAGTCTCCTTGAGGTGGCTGATCATCTCGTCATAGAGCTTCTGCTGCAGACCTTCAGTGGACTTCATGACGGAGTCGGTGTAGGCGTTCTCCGCATTTAGATACTGGGCGACCTCCGGATTCGCTTTGTCGCGCAGCCAGCGATAGTCGTCCACCAGCGTGCCGCCATTGACGTGGTTCTCCGTGTGGACTTTCTTGGCCACAGGCGGAGCCGGAGCGGCGGCTGTTGCGCTGCCGGCTTTTTTATCGTCTGCGTTTGCGAATGTACTCATGAGGATGAACAGGACAACCAGAGATTTTTTCATAGATCCGCCTTTTGCGAGGAAGGTGGGCTGGAGGATTATAGCAAGTACGGAAACAACCTTGAAAAGCTCACCACAGAGGGCACAGAGGGAACACGGAGGCTAAGTGCGGAGATCAGATGATCCGCCAAAGTAACGCCTATAGTAGAAAAATAACTCTTGAGCCTGACCTTACGTCAGCCCCGATGATGATGGAGAGAGACGGCAACCGATGTACAAAGTCAAAGAATTCGCCGAGAAGGCCGGGGTCACTGTACGCACCCTTCACCACTACGACCGGCTGGGGCTGCTGAAGCCCAGCGGACGTAGCAGCGCGGGCTACCGCCTGTACGCCGATCGCGACTTCGTCCGCCTGCAGCAGATTGTGACTTTGAAGTTCATCGGACTGCCTCTCAAGGACATCAAGGCCTTGCTGGATTCCAGCGACCTGGACCTGAAAGCAACGCTTCGCCTGCAACGCCGGCTGCTCACGGAAAAACGCCGGCAGTTGGAGACGGCCATTGCGGCCATCGCAGAGGCCGAAGCCGAGGCGGAGCGGGCCATCGCGTCCAGCCGCGCGCCGGACCTGGCGGCCTTGAAGAAAATCATCGAGGTGATGGAAAGGCAGAACGATATGGAATGGACAAAAAAATATTACAGCGAAGAAGCGCAGGCCAAGATCGTCGAGCGGGCGCGGACCTTTACGCCAGAAATGCAAGCCAAAGTGACGCAGGACTGGAACGAACTGATTCGCGATGTGGAGTCGGCCATCAGCAACCATGAAGACCCGGCCGGCGCCAAAGCGCGCAAGCTGGCGGAACGATGGGTGGGCCTGCTGAGCGGCTTTACCGGCGGCGATCCCGAAGTACAGAAAGGGCTGAACAAGCTCTACTCTGACCCAGGAGGCTGCCCGCCAGCTTCAAGAAGCCATGGAGCGATGAAGTAGAGGCGTTCATCCGGAAAGCCAGGGCGGCACACAAGATTTCGTGCGCTTAGTCAGAGAAAACAATAAACCACAAAGGACACGAAGGAGCACGAAGGGCAAGCAGGACAAACGGCCCGCGTTATCCCTTTGTGGCCTTTGTGGTCAATCGCTTTTGCCGGGTTCTTTGCCGGCGCGCAACGCTATTCCCTTTTCCAGGAGAGAGCGAAGGAATATCTGCGCTCACGGCGTGGACTTGCCGGGCTTTCCCGCTTTTTGCTTTTGGATCGTGAATTCCATCTCCGGGTAACTGGGGGCAACCTGCAAGAAGCCTGCGTGCGAGAGCGCAGCAGGTGCGGCGAGAGTCGCCAGGCGCTGGCCGTTTTGGCTGTCGCTCAGGTAGAGCATCAAGCCGGCATCGTGGGAGAGAGGTGCCCACGTCGGATCGCTGGCGAAGTCAGGCAACTCCACCGTGAACGATCCATCCGCGTCCACCGACGCCTTGCCCAAGGCAAAGGGAGATATGGCGCCCTTCGAGATACCAAAAAACTTCTGCGCCCAGGAGCAAACGTAAAGGGCCTCAAGCTGCAGAGTTTTGCCTGCAAGCGCGGGCTGCGCCAGCGCGGACGCGGCAGCCTTGCCCCGCAATTCGACAGTGGAGAGTTTCTGGCACTGGAATTCGGCCTGGCGGTTACTGGAAAGATCGTCAACGCTGATGGTGACGAACTGGCAGCCTGGCGCGTACAAAATGGCCCGCAAACTCCGCGGGGACTTCCCTTGACTCCCGCCCTTCAAGACGATGTTGTTGCCATCAGCCTGTGTAATCGTGTTGGAGAGATGCTTGCCCGCGTCATCGGTGAGCAGGTAACGCGCCTGCACATCTTTGGCCAGCGTGGGAGCATTCACGGAGATGGTAAAAATGTCTTCACTGACGCCGGCTTGCTGGGCCAGGCAAAACGCGGGGAATGCTAAAAAGAGAGCGGAAGTAAGAAGCTGAGGCAGATGAAATTTCATTTCTTGCACCTCGCAGCCATTATCGCGCAAAGCGGACCGGGTTGAAGATTTATTGTGCCGGGATGCAGTAGACGGCGCTCCCGCCGGACGGGTCACCCCCCCAGGCCGCGAACGTCCGCTGCAACGCGAATCTACGAAGAGTTTTTGCGGCGAACATTCGTGGCCATAGTAAGGTTGCTTTCATCCATCGTTGTTTTTATCAATCAAGGTCCGGTTTCAGTTTTGCGTGCGGGTAAGTTGCATGCGGAAGCTCAGCAGGTTGACGCACACGTTGCCAGAGACGGTGTCGTTCCAGGTGCCCTGCAGGGTGCCGTTTTGCAGCCCGTTGACTTTGTTTGGATTGTAGGTCGCAAAGGTGGTAAAGAACGCGCAGAAAATATTGTTCTGATAGTGTGTTGTGGAAGCGCTGGTGGTCGCCGAACAATTGAAAGTATTCTGCCAGCTATCGGACGCCAGGAACCAACCTGACCCGGTGAACCAGGTCAGGTTCTCCCCTCCCAGGATTCCGGTTACGCAATTGCCTGCGCCGCTCCACCTCCAAGTGGTGCTGTTCTGATCAGAATTTACCGTGATATTGATAGGATCGACCCACCAGGTTTTCAAAAAGCCGGCACTCTGCACGGTGGCCAGCGCCAGGGCCCCGCCAGGTTGATGGGCCAAAGGCTTACCCGCACCGGTACGGACCGGCACTGCGCTCAACGAATTTTCCGAGGTGTTGGCCAGATTCGCCGATTCAGCAGGCGTCAGCTCGGCAATCTCCGCCGGTTGTCCAACTTCAAACTGCGCGGCGCAGGTGTTGTTGGCCGCATCGACACTGATCTCCGATACCCTGTGCGCTTCGATGGCCTTTTGGCCGGGCGCCAGGGAAAGAGAAAAGCGGCATGTATCCGGAACCACCGTCTGCGTGGTGGGGTCTATCTGCACCATGTTGGAGGGCACAAAAATACCGGAGAGTGTGGTGGTGATGGGGTTTACCAGAGGCCGGTCAATCTGCGGCTGTCCTGTCTGGTTCTGTGACGCCTGGGCCAAGCACGTAAGCGGCAAGAGAAATACTGTCGCCAACAAGGAGAGAATTGTTGCTCTTGTTTTCATTGTGGTTTTTCCTTTTCAAAACCACATGCGCGGTTTGATGCAGTTTTTGGAATTGTCCTATCCGGAAAGCCAATATAAGTTTCACTTATGAACCGTTTCGGGAAGCCATTTCGGGAAAATCAAATGCGGCTGGCGAATGCGAAGAGGTAATCGCTAAGAGTTTTCTTAGCAGCGCGCTGGCATCATCCTGCACCCGACATCATGTATACAGGCCGGAAAAGTAAACCAGGAAGGTCATGGCTATCGAGGCCAGGACTGGCATCAGACTCAGGGGCAGCCATACTCGGGCGTCGCGCCAGGGAAGTCTGACCAAAGCGATGACGGCGGGGCTGGCGATAGCCAGAGCGAACAAGTTGCTGGACCGCGATCACAGAGCAATCGCCAGGAAGATATATAGAAGGAAAAGCGCGACGATTCCTGAAGTCTTCAAACCGCGCAGCTAAAGGCCGGAGGCTAACTGCTAAAGACTGGTTTCCTTACGACAGGTTCAGCGCCCGCTTGAACGTTCCCCGCTCTTTCTGGATTTTTTCCTGCAGCAGCGTGATGGCATAGATCAACTGCTCAGGACGGGGCGGGCAGCCGGGGACGTAGACGTCCACGGGGATCACCTGGTTCACGCCTTGCACCAACGCGTAATTGTTGAACACGCCGCCGGAGGTGGCGCAGGCGCCCATGGAGATCACCCACTTGGGTTCCGGCATCTGCTCCCAGAGCTGGCGGATGACCGGCGCCATTTTCTGCGAGACTCGTCCGGCGATGATCATGAGGTCGGATTGACGGGGCGACGGGCGGAACACCTCCGCGCCGAAGCGGGCGATATCGAAACGCGACGCGCCCATGGCCATCATTTCAATGGCGCAGCAGGCCAGGCCGAACGTCATGGGCCAGATGGAGCTCTTGCGCATCCAGTTGACTACGTTGTCCAGCGAGGTCAGGACCACGCCCTGCGGCTGTTCGTTGCCGAACAGCAGGTTGCGCATGCTTGTGGCGTCGGCTTCGCCGGCGGTGTTCTCAAAGCGGTGAGTCAGCATTTCACGCTCGGCGTGCTTGTCAATCAGATGGTCGCTCATGGCTGGCTCTATTGTAATTGGATGGTGGCGGGGTTGGGAAGGAGCTACAAAAGATCGGGCGATCGCTCGTGATCGGGCGATCTGGTGATCTGAAAGCCAACTGCAAGGTCGGTTCGCGCGGCTCCTTCCTGCCCGACTCCTGTAAGATACGTCGCATGGATTCCCACAACGCCCGCATCCTCGACCAGTTCACCCGCCAGGCGGTGCCGTTTTCGCAGTCGCCCAGCGTCAGCAACCAGGAAGCGCTGAGCAACATCGTTAAAGCGGCAGAAGCCGGGCCAACCGACACTTCCCTGGACGTCGCCTGCGGACCGGGGCTGCTGGTGTGCGCGTTCGCCCGGGTCGTACGCTTTGCGACGGGGATTGACCTGACTCCGGCCATGCTGGAACAGGCGCGCAGGCTGCAGCAAGAGCAGGGGCTGACCAACGTGAGCTGGCAGCAGGGCGACGTGACCTCACTTCCCTACCCGGCTGAGCATTTTTCCATCGTGAGCTCGCGATTTGCATTCCATCACTTGCAGGACCCGCTGGCGGTTCTGAAAGAAAAGAAACGGGTATGCAAGCCCGGCGGACGCGTGGTGGTGGCGGACATGGCGCCGCGCCCGGAGAAAGCCGCGGCTTTAAACGCGGAAGAGATTCTGCGCGACCCTTCGCACGTCCGCGCCATGCCGGAAGAAGAGCTGCTGGGGTTGTTCGCCCAGGCCGGCTTGCCGGAGCCGCGCGTCACACGCTATCGCGTGGAGTGCGAGTTGGAAGACTTGCTCTCACGTTCGTTCCCCAATGAAGGCGACGCCGACCGCATCCGCCAGATCTTTGCCGATTCCATCGAAAACGACGCTCTTGACCTAAACACCAGAAAAGCAAACGGCGTGATCTACTACAGTTTTCCCGTGGCGGTGATGGTGGCGAGGAAGAGCAGCTAGCAAATAGCAACTGGCAAATAGCCAGTTAGCCATTAGCACTTAGAGGTCGAGGCCAATTGCTGGTCTCTGAATCCTTCATCTCGGCAAAGCATCACATAATCTTCATGCATGTCTCCGAGCTTTGGCGGTATCCCATCAAGAGCCTGAAAGGCGTTCGCATTCAGGAGGCCGAGATGACTGAGAACGGCATTCCCGGCGACCGCGAGATTGCTGTGCTGGGAAGCAACGGCCGCTTCCTTACTTCGCGCAGCAAGCCCAAGTTGCTGGGGCTGCGCGGCGAACTGAGCGCCGACGGCGTAGCGACGATCAACGGACATCGCTGGGATTCCAAGGAAGCCCTGGCGCTGGTGAGCGACGCAGTGGGCGAACCGGCGCAACTGGTGAAGGTCCCGCAACCGCAGGCTTTTGACATATTGCCGCTGCTGGTCGCCACGGACGGCGCAGCGCAGTTCCTGAACATTGACCATCGCCGATTGCGTCCGAACATCCTGCTGGCGGACGTGCCGGAGTTGGAAGAACGCAAATGGCCGGGACGCGTGCTGGCCATCGGCGACGTGCGCATTGAGCTGGTCAAGCTGCGCGAACGCTGCGTGATGACCACCTACGATCCGGACACGCAGGTACAAGACCGCTCCGTGCTGGTGCGCATCATACAGCAATTGGACGGTACCACGGCGCTGGACAGCGCGGTGATCACGCCGGGCGTGATCCACGTGGGCGACGAAGCAAGAATCCTCTAGGGACGAACGTCTGTTAGTCTGATGCGTCAGTCCTCATGTCATACACTGGAGTTTTTCAGGGATGAATTACGATGCGGTACTGGTACTTTCGTTTGGCGGTCCGGAAGCAAGAGAAGAAGTGCTGCCGTTCTTGCGCAACGTGTTGCGCGGCCGCAACGTGCCCGAAGAGCGCATGCTGGAAGTGGCCGAGCACTACTACCATTTTGGCGGACGCAGCCCCATCAACGACCAGAATCGCGCGCTCATCGCCGCGCTGGAGAAAGAACTGGAGCAGCACGGACCGCAGCTTCCCGTCTACTGGGGAAATCGCAACTGGGACCCTTACCTGGCAGACACGCTGCAGCAGATGAAAGATGACGGCGTGGAGCGCGCGCTGGCGTACGTGACGTCGGCTTTCAGTTCCTATTCCGGATGCAGGCAGTATCGCGAAGATATTGCGGCCGCGCAGGCCAAGGTAGGAGAAGGCGCTCCGCAGGTGGACAAGTTGCGGGTTTTCTTTAACCATCCAGGCTTCATCGGGACGATGGCGGAGAACGTGCAAACCGCGCTGCACAGGCTTCCTGCTGAAGTGCGCGACCGCACGCAGGTGATCTACACGGCGCACAGCATACCGGTTTCCATGGCGCAAGGCGGCAGGTACGTGACGCAACTGGAAGAGAGCTGCCGGCTGATTTCGTCGGCGCTGAAGCGCACCGGCGACACGCTGGCTTACCAGAGCCGCAGCGGGCCTCCGAGCCAGCCGTGGCTGGAGCCGGACATACTCGCGTACCTGCGGTCGGTGAAAGAAAGCGATTCTCATCCGGCGGTGGTGATCTGCCCGGTGGGCTTCACTTCCGACCACATGGAAGTCCTCTACGATCTGGACACCGAAGCGCAGGAACTGTGTCACGAATTGCGGCTGCCGATGGTCCGCGCGGCGACGGTGGGAACGCATCCGCGGTTCATTACCATGATTCGCGAATTGATCATGGAACGCATGGACCCCACGGCGCCGCGGCGCGCGCTGGGCACGTTGGGTCCGAGTCATGATGTTTGTCCGGTGGATTGCTGTCCGGCGCCCCAGCGGAAACCAGCACTCAGCAGTTAGCACTCAGCAGTTAGTCTCTTGTCGTCATTCAGCAACCTTCGGTTCCTGCCAACTCGTCAAGTCGACATCTCGCACCCAGCGGTGTCTTTCGTGGCTGACTGCTGACTGCTCCATTAGTCCCACTGCTTCAACTTCGGCCAAACGTCACGCAGGTTGGCTTTGAGGCCGCGGCACAGCAGGATGTGGAACCACTCGTCACGGCGCGCGTACGGATGGTGCAAAGCCCCCACGTCCTGCACACTCTGGAACATTCGCGGCTCATCGCGACCGCCACTGCGCAGCATGATCATGATCTCCCCGGTGTAATTGCGCGGACCCCATATCCAATAATTGTTGTGCTTGCTGATGGCCGGCGGCAGGCCGTACTTGGGACCGTAAAAATCCACTGCCGCAGCTTCACCCCAGCCGTTGGAGAAGATGGCGGTGCGGGCACGCTCCTCGGGAGGCAGGCTGTTGTATACGCGCGCCACTTCCTGCACCATGTACTCCCATCCAAACTCGTCAGCAAACCATTGCGGCAAAGGACCGTTTTGCTGGTGCTCAAACTCCGGCGGCTTCATTCCCAGCTTGTCTTCATAGCGCAAAAAGCTTTCCGGCGACAACACGGGCACGGACATGGGGAGAAGCAGGATGCTGGCGAAGATCACCATCGCAACGTAGAGGCCGCGGGGCCACAGGGTGGCACGGCGTCCGGCGGTGATGCGTTCCAAGCCGATGGCGCCAGCGGCAAACAACATGGGATAGACCGGCGTCACGTAATAGTTCTTGCCTTTGAGCACGATGAAGCTGGTTAACACCACGACGAAAGCCCAGCTCAGCACGCGATAACGCTTCCCTTCGCGATCGAAAAATAGCCAGACCACCCCGCCCAGCCACAAAGGAAACAGCAGTGGATTCATGATCGTGGCCTGGTCAACGATGAAGGCCACCGGACCGCGCACTATGTCGCGGTTGCCCATGCGGATGTTGTGGATCAATTCAAGAAACGGAAAATGGTTCCGCACTTCCCACAGGAAATTGGGAAGCGCGATGACCACGCACGCCAGCACGCCCAGCCAGAGATAGCGACTCTTGAAGAAACGGCGTTCGGGCGTGAGCAGCACGCCCACGAACAGTCCAAGCAGCAGGAACGCGATGGAGTATTTGTTTTCAAAACCCACTCCGGCCAGCGCGCCGAACCAGAACCAGTAACGCCCGTCGCCAGTGTTGATGGCGCGGATGACCAGCCAAACGCAGCCCATCCAGATGAGTTGTTCGAAGACGTTGTCCGTGAGCCAGTGATGGGCAACCAGATAAATGGGGACGAAAACAACAGCGAGCGCGGCAAAGGCCTGGGCGAAGCGTCTGCCGCCCATCTCGCGGGCCATCTTGCCGGTGAGCCAGACCAGGGCCGCTCCGGCAAGCGCCGGCAGAATGCGCACGCCCAGGGGCGATTCGCCGAACACGTGGCGGGCAATCCAGGCGACGAACGGCGTGAACGGCGGATGGTCCACGTAGCCCCAGGCCAAGTGGCGCGAGCATGCCAGATAGTACATTTCATCGCGGAAGATGCCGTAACGCGCGGCGGTGAGCAGGTGCAGCAACAGCTTGGCCGCGGCGATATAGAGGACGAGCGCGGGGCCGGTGGCGAAGCGGTTCTGGGGCTTTGTTGTGACCGGTAGGGTGGCGACGCTGCTCATGGCGCTCTATTCTTTCACTCCCTCAATTCATTCGTCATCCCGAACCCCGTCAATGAGGACGCGTTCTCTTCAGCGTCCGAATAGGGGTGAGGGACTCTGTGTCTTTATGCCACGGGAGTTTCGGAGATGGCGAAACGCAAGGTCCCTCGGTCCTACTCGCGCGCTGAAGAAAACGCGCGCTCGTCACACGGACCTCGGGATGACGTTATCTTAGAGGACCAGACAAATCTCGTCCGCTATGGATTCAAGATGATTTTCCCGAACTGCTCGCTCTTCTCCAATCGCGCATGCGCAGCGGCGGCTTCGCGCAAGGGGAAGCTTTTGTCCACTACCGGTTTGATCTTGCCGGAAAAGATGTGCTTCATCACTTCATGAAAGTCGCCCTGCGTCCCCATGAAGGACCCGAGGAATGAAAGCTGGCGGGCAAAGAGGAAGCGGATGTCGAACGCGGCCTCCGGGCCGGTGGTGGCGCCGCAGGTGACCAGCTTGCCGCCGGGGCGCAGCGACTTCATGCTCTCCTTCCACGTGGCCTGGCCGACGTGTTCAAAAACAATGTCACACATGGCCTTGTTGGTGAAGGCCTTCACCTCATCCGCGATTTTCTCGCGATAGTGGTTGATGACGTGGTCGGCGCCCAGGTCGCGGCACTGGTCGGATTTGCTTTCGTCGCCGGCGGTGGCGATGCAGATGGCGCCGAACATCTTGCAAATCTGAATCGCGATTGTGCCCACGCCCGAGCCTCCGCCCAGGACCAGCACGACGTCGCCGGGCTTGATCCCGCAGCGGCCCACCAGCATGTGCCACGCGGTCAGCGCGACCAGCGGCACAGAGGCGGCTTCGTCGTAGGTCAGCTCGTCCGGAATGGGCAGGACGTTCACGCGCGGCACGGCGATGTAGTCAGCATTGCCGCCGTCATTGAGGTATCCCAGCACGCTGTACTGCAGGCAAAAATTCTGCTCGCCGCGGGTGCAGGCCGGGCACACGCCGCAGAACGTGTGCGGCGCCAGCAGCACGCGCTGGCCAGGACGCAGGTCGGTGATGTATTCCCCGACTTCTGTGATGTCGCCGGAAACGTCACTGCCGTTGATGTGCGGCAGCTTGATGCCCGGCAGTCCCTTGCGGATAAACAGGTCAAGATGGTTCAGCGCGCAGGCCTTCACTCGCACCAGCACCTGGTCCTTGCGCGGCTTGGGATCAGGCACATCTTCAAACTTGAGAACTTCAGGACCACCGAATTCGTGGAAGCGGATGGCTTTCATTTCTTCTCCTTGGAGAAACAGGTGAATTTAGCAGAAAACCCACCACGGAGGCACGGAGGCACGGAGAAAAAAAATTGGTAATCGGGTAAGTTGGCAACTTGTCAATTGAAGATCGTATTCCCGTGATGATTTTCATTTACCCGCTTACCAAATTACCCAACTGCCAATCGCGGACTCTTCCATCAGTGATATCAGTTGAATCGTCAGTAATATCCGTGTGAATCCCTGGTAAAGTTCCCTCGTATGATCTCCGGTCTCCACGCCATCCTCTACTCTCCGGACGCCGACAAAGTCCGGGCTTTCTTGCGCGACGTTCTTGGCTTCAAATCGGTGGACGCCGGCCATGGCTGGATGATTTTTGCCGTGCCGCCGGCGGAGCTGGCTGCCCATCCGGTGGACGAAGGGCAAAAGCCTTATCACGAACTCTATCTGATGTGTGACGACCTAAAAGCAACCATGAACGACCTGGCGAGCAAAGGCGTAAAGTGCAGCGCGGTCACGGAAGCCCGCTGGGGATCGGTAACCAAGATTCAGTTGCCCGGCGGCGGCGAACTGGGACTGTACCAGCCGAGGCATCTGACGGCGCTCAATCTCTAATCGGCACCGGGCAACTACCCAGCCGAAAGAACGCCATACCGCCGCATTTCGGCTGAGAATCACCTCCGTTTTGTTTACCATTTCATAAATATTTCGCCCACCCCACCCCCTTATGGACGCTTTTGTTGAAAACAAAAGGCCAAACCCAATTCGACCGGTCGGTCACCGGACGGTCGAAGCTCCTTTTTGGCCTCGTTTCGAGGGCCAATCGGCAATCATTTTTTCAGCAGGTTCGCTTCAGCTTTGTTATCAACTAATAAACAGCGGTGAACGACTCACCCGATGCTGAGTGCTCAGTGTTATTTGTCAAAGATCGGCCCTTCCCGGCCTGAGCCGTGCAGAACTTCAGATCATTCGCTAACAGTATATCGTATTTTGTTCGCTAATGCAATTCGCTAACGCATTATGGACCACAGTTGCCTTGCGTGAGCATCGTGAAAGTTCTTGCCTGAATAAGGCTTGCGTGTCAGATCTCAAGTAGTTCCGCGTTTGAGGCTTACTCCGAATGTGCCATAATCGTGCTCACAATGGACGTGTTCATAAGCTGGTCTGGCGAACGTAGCCGGGCAGCCGCAGAAGCCCTTCGCGGATGGCCGCCCAAGATCATCAATGCAATCAAGCCTTGGCTTTCATCTGAGGATATTGACAAAGGTGCTCGATGGGGCACCGATGTCGCGTCTCGATTGGAGGCAGCAAAAGCTGGGATCATATGCCTGACTCCGGGTAATTTGCATTCAGACTGGATACTTTTCGAAGCTGGGGCGCTTTCCAAGACTCTTCAGAATACCTACGTGTGCCCGTTTCTGATCGGGCTGGAACCTTCCGACATCAAACCTCCTTTGGCACAGTTTCAAGCCACAAGAGCCCAGAAGAACGACGTCTTGAAGCTACTAAAAAACTTAAACAGTGCGTTAGCTGAGAGTGCTTTGCCTGAAGCGCACATCGAGGAAGCATTCGAGGTTTGGTGGCCAAAATTGGAATCTCAATTGAAAGCATTGCCCGTCGAAGGTTCAACAACCAAAACGCACCGACAAGATCGTGAATTGCTAGAGGAGATTCTTTCACTCGTTAGGAATCAGAACAGATCTTCAATGGAGGCCCTGTTTCCTAAGACTTTTGATCTCAATGACATAAAGACTGAAATCGACAAACAAGCCATCGTGCGAGCGCTTGATGCATCAGAAGGAAGTTTTGCTCACGCGGCGCGCCTGCTTGGCATTAGTCGGGAAGCTCTTCAGGTAAAAGCTAAGGACTATGGAATTGTGCCAAAACGAACAGATACAAAAGATCCCAACGGTGCCAAAGATACTTAGCTCGATTCGGACCAAAACAGCAACAAAACAAGAAGGGAACTCAAAACGTTGACCTCAGGGAGATAGCTCTTTTGTTGCTCTTCTCCGTGCCTCCGTGTCTCCGTGGTGAGCTCTTGCGTGGTCGGCTACAATATCCCCGTGGACATCTACGAAGAAATAACCCGGCTTCGCAAAGAAGGACGGCGCGGCGCGCTGGCCACCATCATCAACGTGCGCGGCTCCATCCCGTCGTTTGAGACGGCCAAAATGCTGGTGCGCGAGGACGGCAGCATCGTCGGCACCATCGGCGGGGGCTGCGTGGAGGCCGAAGTCTGGGAAGCGGCAAAGGAAGTCATGAAGTGCGAGAAGCCGCAGAGCTTGAACTTCAACCTGAACAACGATCCCAAATACGATACCGGCCTGGTCTGCGGCGGCACGCTGGAGATTTACGTGGAGCCGGTGCTGCCGGTTTCCACGCTTTACATTTTTGGCGCGGGGCACGTGGCCTGGAGCCTGTACAAGACGGCGCGCATGGCCGGCTTTGACGTGGTGGTCACCGACGATCGCGAGACTTATGCCAACCGCGAGCGCTTCCCTGACGCGCGCGACGTTTACGCCGACGAGTATGAGCGCGTGATGCCGCAACTGGCGCCCAATGATTCTTCCTACATTGTGATTGTCACGCGCGGTCATCGCGACGATATGCGCGTGCTGCGCTGGGCGGCGGAGACACCGGCAAAATATGTCGGCATGATCGGTTCGCAGCGCAAGACCATCGCCATCTACAAAGAGCTGGAAAAAGAAGGCATCGCCGCGGACAAGCTGGCGCGGGTGTTTGCCCCGGTGGGCATTGATATCGGCGCGATCACGCCGGAGGAGATCGCCGTTGCGATTACCGCGGAGCTGATTGCGATTCGCCGCGGTTCGAAGACGGCCTTGCCTCATATGAAGAGCGCCAAGGCGGCGGAGATCCTCAAGCAAAATCTTACCGCTGATTAACGCTGATGACGCTGATTGAGATAGGGTTCTGAAACAGCACGGGATTGGGTAAATGGGTAATTTGGTAAATGGGTAATTGAAAACCGGCGTAAACCAAACGCAGTTTCTAAATTACCCATTTACCAATTTACGCAATTACCAATTTTCTTATGCCTCTTTCACCATCTTTTGCGGGCGTAATCCTGGCGGCGGGAGCGTCGTCGCGCATGGGCCGCGACAAAGCCTTGCTTCCCTGGCAGGATGGAACGTTTCTTTCCGCGGCCATCGAAGCGCTGCGGCGGGTGACGGAGCTGGTGATCGTGGTGGCCGGCGAAAACCACGAAGAGGTGGAACCCATCGTCAACGCCTATGCTGCGTTTATGGTTGTGAACCCGCATCCCGAGCAGGGCCAGTTCAGTTCGTTGCGGATCGGATTGCAGGCAGTGATGAACTACGGCCGCGACGCGGCCATCATTACACTGGTTGACCGTCCGGCGCCCAGCGATGAGGCCATCGCGCAGATAAAAGATGCGTTTCTGTCGGCCAGCGACCAGACCTGGGCCGTAGTACCAGAGCACGGCGGAAAACACGGCCATCCGATTGTGATTGGCCGGGAGATGATCGAAGTATTTCTGCGCGCGCCCGCTTCCAGCAATGCCCGCGCGGTGGAACACGCCAACCAGGGCCACATCCTCTATGTAGCGGTGGACGATCCGCTGGTGGCCGTCAACGTGAACACGGAAGAAGATTACGAAAAACTGCGCTTAGGACTGGTGACTTGAAGATTCAGCCCGTGCTCTCTCCCGCAGCACAACTCTTTGTGGATTCGATTCTGGCCATGCAGCCCAGGGTCGCCGTATTTGACTGTGACGGCACGCTGTGGGCGGGCGATTCCGGCGCTGACTTTTTCTATTGGGAAGTGGAGCGCGGCCTGTTGCCTGCCAAGACCGCTGAGTGGGCGGTGGCGCGCTACGCCGACTACAAACAAGGCAACGTAGGCGAAGAAATCATGTGCGGCGAGATGGTCACCATCAACGCGCAGATTGCCGAGCAGCGGATGGAAGAGGAATCGGCGGCGATGTTCGCCCAGGTGGTGGAGCCGCGCATCTTCCCCGAGATGCAGCACTTGACGCGCGAGCTGGCCCGTGCGGGATGCAGTTTGTGGGCGGTGTCGTCCACCAACGTGTGGGTGGTGCGCGAAGGCGTCAAGCGTTTTGGCATTCCGGCTGAGAACGTTCTGGCGGCCAGCGTCCATATCAAAGACGGCCGGGTCACCGACCGGCTGGTGCGCGTCCCCAGCGGCCCGGCCAAAGCTACGGCGCTGCGTGAGGTGGTGCGCCGCAAAGTGGATGTTTGCCTGGGAAACTCAATTCACGACCTGGAGATGCTGCAAGCGGCGCAGCATGCGGTGGCGGTGAATCCCAATCCTGACCTGGAAGCCTTTGCCGCGGAAAAAGCGTGGAAGATTTATTGGCCCTCTGGGACGAAGTAAAGCTCAACCACAAAGGGCACGAAGGCACACAAAGGTTCGCGCAATTTTGGCTGCCTTCGTGCTACTTCGTGTCCTTTGTGGTTAAGGCCTCTAGCGGAACAGGTTCTGCAACTGCTGCTTGAACCATTCCCAGTTGGTGGGTGCGCGCCGGGGAGGCGTAGCCGACCAGTTGCGCAGGTTTTGCACCTGGCGGAAGTCCGGCGGCACTTCAAACAGCGCGGGATCGAGCGGGCCTTCGCGCAATTCCACCACTTCTGATCCCCAGGTGGAGGCGATCAGGTGCGGGGCGCCGTCGCGCAACGGGGTCTCGCTCTTTACCGTGGTCATGACCTTCACGGGGAACCCTGGTTCAGCGCCGCTGCGATGCACTTCAATCTTGTCCATCTTGTTCAAGCACGCGTCGGCCGAGCCGGCGGAGAGCACCGAGGCTACCACCACACCGAACGCGTCCTTTTTGGGCTGGCGCCATTTGGGCATCACGGCGGGATCAATGTACCAGCCGTCGGTTTCGCTCTCTGAATCCTTGGAGCAGGCGCCTTTGCTGGCGACACGCCTTTCGCGGGTCACGATGTGGCGCGCCAGATGACCAAAGATTTCCTTGCGCTCGCCGGTATCAATGTTTTCGATGAATATCTGCAACGTGCCGCCGGAGTCGGCAACCGATCTGCGCCGCCTGCCCAGGTCTATGCCGTTGTTGTCGGTTTCGTACGTTAGATATTCCTTGGCTTGCACGTCCAGGACGAAAACGCGGTCGCGCTCACCGCGCTGGATGATGCTGGCCATGGGCGGGCCAAAGCGTTCACCCATGCGGGTCTGCCATTCATTGCGCAAGCGGTCAGCGGTGAGATATTCCGTCCGCGTATCCGTAAAGCCGCCGGTGACCTGCCGGGTCACGATCTTTACCCCGTTGACCGGAGGTCCCGGAGTCACCAGCGAGGTGACCGAGACGAGCAACAGCAGCAACGTTGATAAAGGCATCAGTAATCCCCTCAGAAGGCCTGGGCAGCACGACTTGGGGGTTTATTGTACTGCCATTCGGACGAAACAGAACTGTTTTTAACCATAAAAAATATCAATTTCATGAAGAGCCAGGCCGGATTGACGTACCGTACTCGCCGGCGAGGTGCGGACGACGGGCCGCGATTGGAGACCAAAGAAAACCCCTAAGCGGGCAGTTTTTCCAGCACCTGGGCGAGCACATCCATGGCCAGATGGGATGCGTGCATGGAGGCATTTTCCAGGCCGCCGAGCGCGGCCACCAGTTGCTCGCGCTGGATGGCGCGCGCTTCCGCGGGCGATTTTCCCAAAACCATCTCCGTAAGGCAGGAGCCGGCGGCAATCGAAGCCACGCAGCCGCGCGTCTTGAAGCGCACTTGTTCGATGCGACCACCAGTGAGTTTGACGGCCAGCTTCATGATGTCGCCGCAGACGGGATGCTCAAGGCGAGCTTCTGCGTCCGCGTGGTCGAGTTCCCCGACGTTGCGCGGGTTCTGGAAGTGGTCGAGGATTTTTTCGGAGTAAGGCATGCTGGAAGTGGATGTGCCGCCCCTACGGGGCTCTCATTGTCTTGCAACTCACCCAGGCCTTCCGGCCTGGGCTAACTCATTTCGCGCCTAACGGCGCTGGACCATCTTGCCGCAGCACAGAATCGTCAAACCCAGGCATCGCAACATATTCCTCTAAAGTAGCCAAGGAATTCTTCATTAGGAACTTGGCTTCCTTAATAGGCAACCGCAAGGTCCCTCCGGCCTACGCCCGCGCTGAAGATCACCCCAGCAAGCCAAAACCGGGCTTGCCGGGGGCCCCGATACAAAAGCGCGCGTTCGCTTCACGGCCGTCGGGATGACGGTTTGGCGAGGCGCCGCCGTTATCTGGTAGTGGGCCAGTTTGGAATCAGGCCGCTATTTGTTCTTTTTTCTCTAACAGCGAGATCAATTCAGCGATATTCCAGGCATGAGAAGCAATCCCGGCTTCCATTGCAGGCGTCACCCTGAGACTGCTGTGAATGCGGCAAAAATTGTAGTACATGAAATAGATCGCCAAATTATGGCAATGGTTTTCGTATTTCTTGGAAAACCCATTGGTTAGCCGAGTGAATCTCCGCATACTCATCCGCATGGTGAGGTTCTGTCTTTCAACATAACTCGTACAAATGTGATTCGGGTCAGGGTTGCCGCTCTTGATTCCAACAGTTGTGCCGATACACTGAGCAGGGCTGTAACGTGCACTTGAATCCTCTTGCATTGGTGCACCGTACTGTTTTATCAGCATCGCGTAATCCACTTCAGCACCAAACGCACCTTCGATAGCTTCAGCATAGAATCTCAGACCATCGCTGGTGATTTGTAGGCGAGTGGAAACACGCGATGCTAGATCATCAATGAATGCCTTTGCCCAATTCAAATCACGCTTCCCGCAAGCGTAAGAAATAATCAACTTCGACTGCGCTTCAATCGCAGTCCATGTCCAGAGATCGCCAATGCCTGTGATGTTTTCTTTGTCCTTCGGAACGTTCTTTTTCTTGGCATAGCAGAAGCTCCAAATCTCATCACATTCGACATGCTTCGCCGGGACGTTCCGCACAGCCATGTCATGATAGTCAGCGCAAACAGTGCCTAATTCTGCCAGCAGTTTAAGAACTGTGTCCTTGCCGACAGAGAACATCCTGACAATACTCCTAATGCTGTTTCCCTCTATCAGAGCAGAAACAATCTGCGCTCGCTTGGATGTAGTTAATCTATTCATAACAATACAGATTATGCTTGAGCGTACAGGAGTTGTCAAGCGTAAAACGGCGCATATTCCAATCGTGGTAAGCTAGAAGTAGGTACTCAATTTGAGGCCAGAAAAGGAGTTTTTATGAATACAAAAAACGACAATAGAAGCCTTGTTCCTACCCTGGGTGTGCGGGAAAACAGGAGCAGGAATTAAGTGTTCCAATTGGGGCGATGTCCGGGCCTGTATCAGAGAAGACAGAAGTCACTTTAGGAATTTCAGAGCCAGGCATAAGACGCCCGGCTTGGGTGTGTGATTTAGAAGGACGCGATCATCTTGACGATCCTAAGGTTTCCTAGACCAGCGTGCCGCTGCCGCCCTCTTCGCGATTGCCCGGCGTCTCGCGCCCGTTAGAGCTTCAGCCCTGGCCCTACCGCCAACAAGTCCGCCAAGCCTCCCCAGAGCCTTGAATTTCTGACTCCTCTTGCGTTTCGTGAGCGGTTCACCGATTGCCGCTTCCACAACGCGAAGGGCGTTCTGGGCATCGTCTCGTTTTGCTGGCTGCTTAATCATTGTGGTCATGCTTGAGCGTGTGGTAGAAATGTGAGGTGCCGTGATGGTGGAACTGGAATACACAGCGGTCTTTAAAACCGCCGTCTCCTAGCCGAGAATTGTGGGTTCAAATCCCATTCACGGCACCTTTAGTTCTCCCTTTTCGGGTCTCAGGAGTGCTCTAACACTCTTGAAGTCCGAGGAAAGGAGGTTGCCATGAAAAGGCGTTTACGCGCCATAATCATGGTCTTTATCCAGGGTGACGACCTTGTGGTCGTCCTGATCTGGATATAACCCCTAACCGGCCCCGGCTTCTCTAGCGGGGCCGCTCTTTTTCAAATATCAAAGACACTGCTCAAGCTGCAAACAACTGATGCCGTTTTGCGCTGCTGCTTTCACTGCTAACGTCTGACAGCCATCCAGTTATTGAAAAACCCAAGCAAGTTAGGTAAATCGTACAACATGTTGCGTTTTGTTGCATAGCTAAATTGTTTACGCTTTGCTGCACTCTGGTAAATGTCTCATTTTTAAGCAACTTTCCCCAGAAACACCGGAAAAATCAAAAAACTAACTCAAACTGGCCCACTACCCGTTATCTGCGACCTTTGTTGACTCGCCTTTATAATCCCATCATGCCAGAAATGCGGCCTCCACAGCGAGTGGTCTCGCTCCAGCCTTCGGTCACGGTCACGCTGCGCGACCTTGGCCTGCTGGACCGGCTGGCGGCGTGCACCAAGTATTGCCTGGACGTTTGTCCGGAGGCGAAAGACTCCGGATGCGCGATTGTGGAGGATTCCTGGTCGGCGAAGGCCGAGCAGATTCTGGCGGCGCGGCCCGATCTGGTGATTGCGTCGGTTCCCTACCGGCTGGAGTCGCTGGCGGAGATCATCAAAGCCGGCGTGCCGTGCCTCTGTTTGTCGCCCAAGTCGCTGGCGGACGTGTATCGAGACATCCTGCACATTGCGCGGATCGTTTCCTCTGCGGAGCCGGGAGCGGCGGAGCAGCGGGGGCGCGAGTTGGTGGCGCGCATGCAGCATGAGGTTGATGCGGTGCGCACGCAATCGGCGGAGCAGCTTGCGGCGGCCGGACAAAGCAAGCCGCTGGTGTATTGCGAAGAGTGGGGCAAGCCCAAGATTCTTTCCCAGGGCTGGGTGGCGGAGCTGGTGGAAGCTGCCGGCGGACGGTTCTTCGGTGAACCGGGCCAACAAGTCACGGACGACCAGGTTGCAGCGGCTGGTCCCGATGTGATCGTGGCGGCATGGTGCGGCGCGGGCGACCGGGTACCGCTGGAGAAGATCGCCGCGCGGCACGGTTGGGAACGGACCAATGCCGTCCGCAATGGACGGGTGTACTGCATCAACGATGAATTCCTGAACACGCCAGCCAGTACGCTGCTGGGCGGATTGCACGCCCTGGCGGCGGCGATTTGGCCGGATGGGTTTGCGGCGGAACGAGGATTGAGGCAGATTCAACTGCAACATCATTGAAACGCGGGAAGAAGCGAGAGTGCAACAAACCTTGCACCGGCAGCAGCGCCGGCGCCACACGGGTATTTCAAGTAACCAAAGCTTGCCGCCGATGAACGCTGATAACGCTGTTCCGAATTTAGGCTTTAGAGCCGGACTGCGTGCGACAGAAAAGCGCACCGGCAGGAGTGCCGGTGCCACACGAATCTCCAGGTTTGGAGCGGAGCGACAGAAAACAATGAAACAGGTGGTGGCGGCAATCATCGTTCGCGAAAGCAAGATCCTGGTGTGCCAGCGCACCCCGCATCAGTCGCTGCCGCTGAAGTGGGAGTTTCCCGGAGGCAAGATCGAACCGGGCGAGCGAGCGGAAGACGCCATGCGTCGCGAACTGGAAGAAGAGCTGGGCATCCGGGCGACGATCGGCAAGAGAGTCGCCGTGGTGCGGCACGACTACGGCCACGGAGCCGTCGTGGAGCTGCAATTCTTCGTGGTGGAACAGTTCGAAGGCGAAATTGAGAACCGCATCTTTAACGACGTACGCTGGGCGGAACGGAACGATCTCCCCAAGTTTGATTTTCTTGAAGCCGATATCGAGCTGATCAAGCGGATCAGCGCGGGAGACATTATCTAGCCCGCATCGGCCATCGCTAGCCAGTAATCTGCGTCCAGACCAGCGCCACGGTGAGCCCGATCATGATCACGCTGGTGCTCCAGGCAATCACATTGCCTATGCGCGAGTTGGTGTAACTGCCCATCAGCTCCGGCTTGTTGACCAGCTTGAGCATGAACAAGAGGACAAAGGGCAGCAGAATGCCGTTGGCCACCTGGGAAAACAGGATCAGCTTGATCAGGGGCAGGCGGGGGATCAGAACCATGGCCGCGCCTCCGGCAATCAGGAAGGTATAGATCCAGTAGAAGACCGGCGCCTCAGAAAACTTCTTGTTGATGCCGGACTCCACGCCCAGCCCTTCGCAGATGTTGTAGGCGGTGGCCAGCGGAAGAATGGCGGCGGAGAGCAGCGCGGCGTTGATCAAACCGACGGCGAACAACATGGCGGCAAATCGTCCGACGAGCGGTTTCAGGGCCACGGCGGCCTGGGCGGCGTCGTCAATGTTGTGGTTGCCGGCAACGTACATGGTCGCGGCGCAGGCCACCACGATGAAGAACGCAATCACGTCGGTCACGATGCATCCCAGAATCACGTCCCAGCGGGAAAGCGCGTACTGCCGCTTGGTGATTCCCTTCTCCACCACCGACGCCTGGAGATAAAACTGCATCCACGGAGTAATGGTGGTGCCCACCAGCCCCACCACCAGCACAATGTACTCCGACGACCGGCTCACGTGCGGAACAAACGTTTCCTTGATCGCCTGCAGCCAGTGAGGATGGGCGTAAAACGCGGAGATGGGATAGGCGAAGTAGACCAGCGAAAACAGGATCAGGATTCGTTCCACCGGCTTGTACGATCCGCGGACCACCACAAACCACACCACAGCCGCGCCAATGGGGACGCAAAGGTACTTGGAGACACCGAAGATCCCCATGCCGGACGCCAGCCCGGCAAACTCCGCCATGATGTTGCCGAAATCGGCCAGGCCAAGCACGACCATCACAAAGAACGTGGCGCGCAAACCAAATTCTTCGCGGATAAGGTCGGCCAGGCCTTTGCCGGTGACCGCGCCCATGCGCGCCGCCATCTCCTGTACTACGATGAGCGCGATGGTGGTGGGGATGAGCGTCCACAACAGCGCGTAGCCCAGTTTGGCGCCGGCCTGCGAGTAGGTGAGGATGCCGCCGGGATCGTTGTCCACGTTGGCGGTGATGAAGCCCGGACCAAAGACCGCCAGCAAGGCGATGAGCCGGAACTTCATCGCGCCCAGAGGAGAACTGTAGCGGGCGGGGGCGTCTTTTTTGTTGAACAGCTTCATCGGGCGTTTCGATTATGAAAGTTTGCGAATGTTGGCGGCAATGCCGGTCACGCTGATGATGTCAAATCACGGAAGAGCCGAGGCACGACCGCGGGCGGAACAATACAGGAAAGCAATTAACTAAAGACCAGAATGGCGCTGAGCACGATCATCACCGCCGCCGTTCCCCAAGCAACATAATTGAAGAGCCGGGAGTTCACGTACTTGCCCATGATGCTGTGTTTGTTGATGAGCAGCAGCATGAAGACCAGGACAAAGGGCAGCAGCACGCCGTTGAAGACCTGGGAAAGCACCAGGAACTTCAACAGCGGAAAATTCGGAAGCAAGACCACCCCGGCGCCGGCGCCCACCAGCGCGGTGTACAGCCAGTAAAAAGCTTTTGCTTCGCCGAACTTTTTGTCCAAGCCCGACTCAAGACCCAGTCCTTCGCACACGGTGTAAGCCGTGGAGAGCGGCAGAATCGAGGCGGCGAAGAGCGACGCGTTGAACAGTCCGCCGCCAAACAGATACTTGGCGTAGTCGCCCGCCAGCGGGCCCAGCGCGCGGGCAGCGTCGGCGGCGTCGGCAATGGTGCGGTGCCCTGCCTTGTACAGCGTGGCCGCGCAGGCCAGGATGATGAAAGCGGCGACAATCGGCGCAAAAATTGATCCCACCAGCACGTCGATGCGCGTGGCCTTGTAGTCCTTCATGCTCACGCCTTTTTCCACCACCGACGCCTGCAGGTAAAACTGCATCCACGGGGCGATGGTGGCGCCGATGATCGCGGTGACCATGAACGCGTATCCCGGAATGTGGAAGGCCGCTTGCGTGGGAGGCTTCAAGGTGCTGAACGCCGCAGTGTTCCAGTTGGGATGAGACAGCACGCCGGCGATGATGTATGCGATATAGAAGAATGATGCAGCGAGAAAGACCTTTTCTACGATCCTGTAGGTGCCCTTGACCACGATCAGCCACACCACCGCGGCGGCGATGGGCACGGCAATGAACTTGGAAACGCGGAACAGGCCCATGGAACTGGCCACGCCGGCAAATTCCGCCACAATGTTCATGAAGTTGGTGGCTACCAGGGCCATCATCATCAGGAAGGTCAGACGCAGGCCGTACTCTTCGCGGATCAGGTCGCTCAGGCCTTTGCCGGTGACCGCGCCCATGCGCGCGCCCATTTCCTGGACCACGATCAGCGCCAGGGTCATGGGAATGATGGTCCAGAGGAGGGTGTAGCCAAACTGCGCGCCGGCAAAGGAATACGTGTAGATGCCGCCGGCATCATTGTCAACGTTGGCCGTGATGAACCCGGGGCCGATCACCGCCAGGACCAGCAGGATCCGGGTCTTCCAGTGCTTGAGAACCTTCATCAGTCACGCGCATAACCCATTTGGAGTACTGCCTTGGCAGAATAAATTAGAAAAGCGGGGGGCGGCAACCCGGGAGAGGGCTTTTTTACCAGCAAAATCAAGCTGTTAACGAATTGTTCTTCGGTTGCGCTTTAATCTTAGGTAATATCAGCACCATTCGGGACTAACGACGGAAGACCCTTGTCCCAGGAAAGAAAGCAAGTCTG
The DNA here is from genome assembly GCA_020072815.1 of Terriglobia bacterium. NCBI lineage: Bacteria > Pseudomonadati > Acidobacteriota > Terriglobia > Terriglobia bacterium. The sequence goes on from JAIQGE010000004.1 coordinate 123,014, forward strand.
TGGTGCGATTCTGGCTGGTACTCCTCATTACAGCAGTCGTCGTCAGCAGTGTGTCTTGCGGCAGCAACCAGGCGACCGCAACGAGTGGCATTCAGCCCAGCGCTCCCGTGGGCCCGCTTTCGGCGGATTGCACGCTACCCGACTCCGCTCTGACTGCGGGAACCACGCGAGTCTACATCGCCTTGCGCAACGGCCAGGACGGAAGCGGCCACTCCGCAGACGATGCCCGTGATGGCAGCACGGCAACCAGCTTTGACACCATCCTGCGCTGTTACGCCGAGGGCTGCGCCAGCCCCGCCGTCGCCAAGACCGATAATCTGATGGTGTGCCTGGGACCGGGGACGTTTGCCACGCGCGGCAACTACGACGCACGCATTGACACTCCCCACCTCACGCCCAACGGTTTCACCCTGGGCAACGGTTGGAAGATCCACGGGCAGGGCGCGGCCAACACCACGGTGCAGCTCAGCGACTTCCTGCCCATCACCGACCCCAGCAACCTGCAGGGCCTGCCGGTGGGGAGCGGGGCCAACGTGGTTTTCAGCACGCAGTCGCACAGCGTCTCGCAGGTAGAGATCTCCGACCTGACCGTTGACGCCAACTATCCGGCGCTGAAACAGACGGCCAACGCCAACGGCACCTTCGCGCTCAACCTGGAGGCCATCCACTTGTGGTCGAGCCAGGGCGGCAACTGGATCCACAACGTCAACGTGATCAATGCCGCCGGGGAAATTGGCGGGTTCGACGAACGCTTTGAGACCTCCACGGTCATGATCATTTCCGCAGTCGCCAACAGCAAGCCTTCTGACAGCAGCGGGAACGTGATTGAAAACGTGACCATGAGCGGGTTCGGCGGCGGCGCGTGCACCGCCATGGTGATGGCCAATGCAACGGGCGAAGTCCGCCGCAACCTGATCACCGGCTACCAGATCGGCTACGGCGGATGGACCATGGGCGCAGTCCACTTCCATGACAACGTGGCCCAGGACACCATCTACGGATTCAACATTGACGCGCTGGCCAACGATGGCGTGATCATCGAATCCAACCAGATCAATAACCCGCACAGCTACGGCATCGTGGTGGGCGGCGGCGGCACGTATCGCAACATCACCGTCTCCGGCAACACTATCCGCATGGGAGCAGGCGCGACCGGCATCCTGCTGCAAGGCAACGTGACCAATTCTGTCGTGAAGGGAAACACGATAGTGGCCGGGTCAGGTGCGGCGGGCGGCACGGGTATCCTGAACTTCTCCAATCTCGCCGGCGCGGGGGCCAACGCGAACAACGTTTATCAATCCAACGTGATTGACAACGCACTCAAGGTGGTCTTTCAGGCTCCGTCATTGCGGACGACTAATTGCGCCTTCGGCAACCGCGACCAGAACGGCAACCCGCGCGGCGACCTCCCGGACACCAGCGGCGTACCGTGTGTTCCCTGAGCTTTTTCATCGCGGAGACATGGAGAAAACACGGGCCGCGGATCCTGGCAGATGGGCGCACATCGGAAGAAGGCACTTAGCGGGACACGCCCGCGCCTGACTGGGCGCGCAGAAGCGCCACCCCGGGAGTTGCAAAACTGCACACTGTACGGGGCCATGCCCTTCTTTTTACTGTGATTTACGCGTCCCTCATGCTCACTGGGGTCTGCGCTGATCGTTTTGCCAAGATGTGTCCGGCGGGGCATCCAGAATGTCACGTATCTTGCGGGCCAGTTCCTCAAAAGCGAATGGTTTTTCCAAGAAGGCTTCGTCCGGACCAATTGTGTCTTCCGGTTTGAACGCTTCGTGGGTATAGCCCGACACATAGAGGATCTTGATTCCGGGCCGGAATTCTTTGATGCGGGCGGCCGCCTCGCGGCCACTGATGCCGGGCATCACAACATCGGTCAGGAGCAGATGTATGGGGCTCGTGTAGTCGCGGAAAATCCTGATGGCCTCATCTCCATTGGCGGCGTCCAGCACTTTGTAACCCAGGCGCATCAGAAATACATGCGTGAGAGAGAGCAAAGACGGATCGTCTTCCACCAGAAGCACCGTCTCAACGCCGCGGAGTTCCTCGGCTTCGACCTTACCTCGGGACATAGCGGCGCCTTCGTCCTGGACCCGTGGCAGAAGTATCTTAAAGGTGCTGCCCTGGCCCGGTTTGCTTTCAACTGAGATGCTGCCGCCGTTCTGCTGCACGATTCCGTAAATCGCGGCTAGGCCCAAACCCGCGCCCTTGCCAAATTCCTTGGTGCTGAAAAACGGCTCGAAAAGGCGAGACTGGACATCGCGCGCCATGCCGACACCTGTATCGGAAACGGTCAGTTCCACATACTTGCCCGCAACCAGACCTGGAAGATGCTCACGGAGCTCCGGCTCCGCCAACTCCCGGGCGCCAACCCGGATCTCCAGCCTGCCCCCATCGGGCATCGCATCGCGCGCATTGGTTACCAGGTTGACGATGATCTGGTGAATCTGGGACTGATCGGCCCGCACACAGACCGGCCCGGGAGCAGGAACAAGGCTGGTCTTGATGTTGCTTCCCACAAGTGTTGGCAGGACTTCCTGGGCTTCGGCCAGAACAACATTGAGGTCGAGAATTCGCGGCTCGACTACCTGACGCCGGCTAAAGGCCAGGAGTTGATGGGTAAGGCTCCCCGCGCGTTTGGAGGCTTCAGTGATTTTCTCTACATAGTCCAGTACCTGTTCTTTGGAGTCGAGAGCCGAGAGCATGAGGGCGGCGTAGCCCATCACCTTGGTGAGAAGGTTATTGAACTCGTGGGCCGTGCCTCCGGCCAGGCGTCCAATAGCCTCCAACTTCTCTGCCTGGCGAAGCATTTCATGTGATCTGCGAAGACTCTCTTCAGCCTTCCTGCGTTCACTCACATCATGGATCAGCATGATGATCTTCAGTTCGCCATCCGACCGGTTGGGACTCAGACCAACCTCAACCGGGAAAAGCGAGCCATCTTTTCTTTGGGCCTGGAGAGAAAGCCCTATGCCCATAGGCCGCACTTTTGGTTCGTGTGCATAGGCGGTCCGGTGCTGGGAATGAGCCGCACGATAGGCATCGGGCACAAACTGCTCCACGTTCATGTTCAGGAGTTCGTTTGGCCCGTAACCGAACATTTTTTCCGCAGTCTGGTTGAAGACAAGAATCTGCCCTTTCGCATCCGCGACCAGAATGGCCTCCGACGCGGTATCCAAAAGCTCATGGAAGCGTTGGTCGCTATAGCTCTTTTTTTGCCGGGCATCGTCGCGCAACTGGGCCAGCGCAATACGGGACTTGATTCTGGCCAGCAGCTCGCGCGTGGTAAATGGCTTGCTGAGGTAATCGTCCGCGCCGGCTTCCAGACCCTCAATCTGAGAATCCTCTTCCGTGCGTACGGACAAGAGAATCACGGGAATGGAAGCAGTCACGGGATTCCCTTTCAGCGCGCGCAGCAGGTGGGCCCCGTCCATGACGGGCATGACGTAATCGCTCAACACCAAGTCAGGGGGCCGTCTGAGGGCCGCATCCAGCGCCTGCTCACCATTCGTGCAGATTTCAACGTCATAAGAAGGGGCAAGCAGCCTGCTGATATAGGCCCGCATGTCGACGTCGTCATCAGCAAAGACAATGCGAGATTTCGGTTCCGCCGAAGAAGATGCCGCCGCATCGGGCAACGCATCCGGGGCCGGGTCCGCCGTTCTGGCCACGGCCGCACCCCAAACCTGGGCTTCTAATTCATAGGCGGCGCGGGAGCTAGGCGTGATTCCGCTTTGCTCGGTGGGTGCCGGCGGGGCTGGCAAATGCCCCGACCCGAAGGGGATGGAAACGGTAAACGTGGTTCCGTGCGCCAAAGAAGTCTGGACGTCGATGTTCCCTCCGTGCACCTTGACAAGCTCATGAACCAGCGACAGACCGATTCCAGAACCTTCAAAGGAGCGTGCGCCGGCGCTTTCGCCACGGAAGAAACGTTCAAAGATGTGCGGCAGCTCCGATTCCGGAATGCCGATGCCAGTGTCGGTGACAGTGAGCTGTGCAGAATTGCCTACGCTCCGGAGGGCAACGCTGATGCCGCCTTCTGAAGTAAATTTGAACGCGTTGGAAATCAGGTTGAGCACAATCTTTTCCCACATCACGCGGTCAACGTAAACCGGCTGGCCCAGGTCTTCCAGTTGCAAGTCGAACTTCATGCCCGCTTTCTGCACCAGGGAGCGGAAGAGATTGGCTATATCCGCGGTGAGCACGGTCAAATCTGTGGGCACATAATCGCCGCGGAGCCTGCCGGCCTCAATCCGCGCCAGGTCCAGCAAGGTGTTGACCAGCTTCAGGAGACGCAGGCTGTTGCGGTGCATCAGTTCAAGGTCTGAGCGGCTGGCTGCAATGGAAGAGCCAGGGCTCCTCAGCAAATCATCAAGGGGGCCCAGAAGCAGAGTGAGAGGAGTGCGCAGTTCGTGGCTTACGCTGGCGAACAAATCCGTTTTCAGCCGGTAAATCTCCTGGGCTTTCTGGTACAAGCGCGAAAGTTCTACATTGGCGGAACGAAGCTTTTCGTTGGCGCCTTCCAACTCCCTGGCCCGCACAAAAAGCGTACTTTCCAACTGGGTAGCCTTGGTGCGAAGCTCTTGACGGCTTTTTTTGTCTTGCGCGTGCTGTTGCTGCAAGTTGGTTAATTCAGTTACGTCCTCCAGACGGTGAACGATGAAAGAGATCTCACCGTCTTCGCGGATGACAGGGTAGTTCACCGGACGCCAGTGCCGCTCGTCAAAGCTCTGAACGGCCATTGTGTCCGCAGCCCGCGTCTCCAGCACTCGGCGAAGCGATGGGCCGAGGTTGGGGACCAACGCGGCGGTGGTGTCACCTGGACCACCGGGAAAGGCATGGAGCAGGGCGGGCCCGACGATCTGTTCACGCTGTCGATTGATGGCGCGAAGGTAGGAGTCACTGGCCGCGACAATGGTCAGGTCGGGCGCGAGCACCAGGTAAAGCCCAGGCGCTGATTCGAAAAGGGCCCTGAAATCCGGAGAGCGTCCGCCGCTATGGAATGCAGATTGAGCAACATCGCTCATGGGGGAATACATCCTTCTTCATCAAAAAATACCCTGGGTTCATTAAGACCATCTAACAATGAGGATGAGGCTACCGCGTAAGGGCACACCCGCGCTGTGATGGAGGTCACATTGGGTGAGAACGGCGTCGACCGGGATACATCTGGTGTTAGCGCTTTTGTCCGCACTAGAGGGAAGGATTTCGGTTGCGCTTCCAAAGCCTCGGCTACAGTATAAGTCGTTTTATTACAATAGTTTATGTCAGCATTAAGATGGCGGCAAACAACCAAAATTCCAGCCGCGGACGGCTGCGATCCAGCGCAACCGAGCGGCTGCGATCCACGACTTTCTCTATGCAGCACCGGCAGGAGTGCCGGTGCCACACGGGCCTTCCCGAGCAGCCAAAAACCTTACCGCTAATGAACGCAGATGTCGCTGATCGGGAAAAAACACAGCCGAGTGCGGCTGTGCCACACGAGTCTTCAGCGCAGCCGAGGGCGGCTGCGGTCCACGTTTCTAAAAAGAAACACCAGCGACACGCTTTTTCTCAGTGTCTCCGTGTCTCCGTGGTGGATTTGACTCTGGAATACTTAGAAAAGCTGGGAGCAGGACTATCCCTTGTCCCTGAGCAAGCTGATCACATCGTCGGCGGTGATGATGCCGGTCATGCGCTGCTGGTCGTCCACCACGGGTAGGGTGAGCAGGTTGTACTTGTCGAACATTTCCGCCACGTCTTTTTCTTTGGTGTCGGTCTGGCAGAAGATGACGTGCTCCGGGGCCAGGGTATGGAGTGGCGTGCCGCCGGGAGCCAGCACCAGTGACACCAGAGGCACGGCGCCCACCAATTTCTCGTCTGCGTCCACCAGGTACAGGGTGCTGATGGTTTCCGGCGCGCCTTCAAACTCGCGCAGCTTATCAATGGCATCGCCCACGGTGGCCTGCGGAGGCAAGGAAAGGTAAACGTTGGTCATGCGGCCGGCGGCGGTGTTCTCTTTGTATTCCAGCAGCTCGGTGACTTCCTGGCGCTCGGCCGGCTCCATTTCCTCCAGGATGCCCTCGGAGGTTTCCTGGGGCAGGTCACCCAGCAGATCGGCGGCGGCGTCAGGATTCATCTCCTCGACAATGTCAGCGGCCTTGTCGGAATCAATGGACCGCATGAGCTCCACTTGCATCTTGGGATCAATTTCTTCCAGGGCTTCAGCGGCGACGCCTTCATCCAACGACTCGAACACGGCTTCACGCTCGGCGGGGGCCAGTTCTTCCAGAATGTCAGCGATGTCCGCCGGGTGCAGGCTGGAGAGGCCGTCATAATCCAGCTTGAGGCGGACGCGCCGGAACGGGTCGGTTTCGATGAGGTCCACGGCCTCCCAAGGGATGCTTTTTTCCGGCATGCGGCTGGCCAGGGCTTCAATGTAGCGGCCGGGGGCCAGGCCTTTGAGCAGACGGCGGACGGCGCCGCGCAACCCGATGTCCACTTTGACCATGCGCAGCTTCACGCAGCCATTGACCGGCTCGGGAAGCAGATCAGCATCATTGACGCGGACCACTTTGCGCCCGGAAACGTCAATGATCTGCTGGTCGAGCAGGTCGCGTTCCAGAAGCAGCATGCCGTCCGCGCTGACCAGCGGAGGCCAGTCAGCGGGGCTGCTCATGGTGCGGACGATCATCCCTTCCACGCCCAGCACGGCGCTGGCGGGAAGCATACGGTCACCGTCGGACGTGCGGACGATCAGCTCGGAGACGCGCGCAGGGTCGTCCTGGGGCGAGAGTGCGACTTCACGCACGTATCCGGCGCGCGCGCCGGCGGCGTCATACACCGGAGCGCCCAGAATGCGCGAAAGAGCCACGACTTGCATCATCCCAACCCCATATTGGCAGAATACCGAATGTGGTAGCGCGTGACCAGAGAAGAAGCGATGAGTATCGTTATTTATTTCAGAGCCGTACACTGCCGGACGAAGCCGGACTTTACCGCGGATTTGCGCGGATGATCGCGGATCAGCCAGGATCCGCGCTGGGGGCACTTCCACCGCAACAATCGGATAGCCCGACAGAGCCCAATTCCTGTACTTTTGAAGACCAGGCAAGGCGGACATAAGGTGAAAATTCCTGAGTCCCAACCGCCCCCATTTGAGTCTTATCCAAAGAGGTTTTTATGGCGATCCATGTCACTGACCTTCACCTCCTTCGCGACCAACTAGTCGTCCGCCGCCAGAAGCTGGAAGCCGCGGTCGCGCGGTCGCAAACCGCAAACATGCTCCAACTGCTGGAGCAGGTGGATAAAGCCCTGGAGCGCGTTGACTCCGGCAGCTTCGGCGTGTGCGAGGCCTGCCTGGGCACCGTGGAAGCCGACCGACTGCTCGCTGATCCCCTGGCCAAGATATGCCTGGACTGCCTGCAGCCCGCCGAGCAGCGCGCCCTGGAACAGGACCTGGAATTGGCCCAGCGCATACAAGCCGGGCTGCTGCCCAAGCCGGACTTCAACGCCGCCGGCTGGCACGTGGCGTATCACTACGAACCCGCCGGTCTGGTCAGCGGCGACTACTGTGACGTGATGTCCCACGGCCGCGAACTCTACTTCATGCTGGGCGACGTTTCCGGCAAGGGCGTCGCCGCCTCCATGTTGATGGCCAATTTGCATGCCATGTTCCGCGTCCTTATCCCCTCGGGCCTGCCGCTGGAAGAACTGGTGGCCCGCGCCAACCGCATCTTTAGTGAAAGCACCCTGCCCTCGCAGTACGCCACGCTGGTCATCGGCAAAGCCAAGGAATGCGGTGAAGTGGAAATCTGCAACGGCGGCCACCTGGCGCCACTGCACGTGAGCCAGGGCGGCGTCCGGGCGATTGATTCCACGGCCCTGCCGGTAGGCATGTTCCACGACCAGGAGTTCGTGAGCACCAAGATCGCGTTCTCACCCGGGGACAGCCTGGTCCTTTATACAGACGGCTTTACCGAATCCGCCGGCCCGGACGGCGCCGAATATGGCGAACACCGCTTGCGCGCGCTGCTTGCGGCTTCGCGCGGGCACGCTCCGCGTCAGCTGACGGAAGCCTGCGTCCGCGACCTGATGGCGTATCGCGCCAGTTCCAAAAAGCACGACGATCAAACTCTGCTGGCACTGCAATTTTCGCCGGTACAGCACTGAGCAGGACGTTTTTCTCAGGGCAAGACTTGCGCGCAGCGCCTGACGCCTCGCCGTCTGCGCGCAAGCTTCGCGTTTGACATTCCGTGTCCACCTAGGCAAACTCTATTCTTCGCCCAGCCGTGAGCAGGACTGCGCCGTCAGTAAACTGACCCTGTGGACCGCCGCATGACAAAACGGGTTTCGTACTCGCTGGAATCGACCTTGGAAAGCGTCAACAAGGCCGAAACCACCGCCGCGGAGGCTGCTGCCGGCGCGGGATTCAGCGAAGACGATCAGTCCAATATCGCCATGGCGGTGCGTGAAGCCGCGGTGAACGCGGTGCTGCACGGCAATGCTTACGATCCGAACAAAAAGTTCTTTGTGGCCTTTGAGACCCGGGAAGACGCCCTGGTGATCACCATTGCCGACCAGGGCAAAGGACTGGACGTGCACTGCATCCCTGATCCGCTGGCCCCGGAGAACCTGATGAAAGGTTCGGGACGCGGCATTTTTCTGATTCGCGCGTTCATGGACGAGGTCCGGTTCAGGAATACCGAGCCCGGCACGGAGATCACACTTATCAAGCATGTCGGCCGCAAAGCGGCGAATGCCAAGGAGGAATCACAGTGACAATGAAGGCTAGCAGTCGGCAGGTCAACGGCGTGGCCGTTGTGGACATGAGCGGACGCATTACCCTGGGCGAAGGCAGCGTGGTGCTGAAAGATACCGTCCGCGAACTGCTGGGCAAAGGCGAAAAGAAAATCCTGTTGAACCTGGGCGACGTGACCTACATTGACAGCTCGGGGATCGGCGAACTGGTCAGCGCGTTTACCTCCGTCCGCAACCAGCAGGGCCAGCTCAAGCTGCTCAAGCTCACCAAGAAAGTCCACGACCTGCTGCAAATCACCAAACTGTACACGGTCTTTGAGATTTATGACGACGAGGCTGCCGGCATCGCCTCCTTCAAATAGATAGAGGCACCGAAGTCGCCATCGCACGTGCCCGTCAGCGATGAGCGCCAGGAGGAATTAATATATGAAGCTAGCGAATCGGCAAGTCGGCAACGTTGCCGTGTTGGACATCAGCGGCCGCATCGTCCTGGGCGAAGACACCGCTTTGCTGCGCAACTCGGTCCGCGACCTCTGCGCCCAAGGCAAGAAAAATATTCTGCTCAACCTGGCCAACGCCACGCACATTGACAGCTCCGGGCTGGGCGAACTGGTGACCAGCTGTGCCAGCGTCCGCAAACAGGGCGGCGAAATGAAGCTGCTCAAGCTGACGCAGAAAGTCCACGACGTGCTTCAGGTCACCAAGCTGTACACCGTGTTTGACATTTATGACGACGAGGCAACGGCGCTCAAGTCGTTCAAGTAAAGTTTCTTCACGTAGTCACTTTGAGTAAGTCCGGTTTGAACGTACTTTCATCAGCGACTTCGCCACTCACCGACTGGCGGTCAATATTCCAGTTGGGCAATCTTCTTTCGTTCCTCGGAATCGCCGCCACGATCTACTATGCACTTCGTGCGGAGAAGAAGGCGAATACTGCACTGAAAGCCGCAGTCTCTGCACGGACAGAACTTCTCATGAAAGTCGCGGCGGAGGAGTTCGTTGAGCTCTTGAAGTTAGTGAAGTCGATTAGACAAGTTGCGCAAGCAAATGACCTTAGTCGAGCGGAAGAGATTGCAGGCAATTTGAACGAAATCTTGGCGATGGCAAAAACTTCGTGGCCTCAATTATTACAGCAAGTACAGCACGAAGAAATTGAGGTAGCATTAAGAGAGAACCAGCGTCTGCTAGCGATTCTAAGAAATGCTGACTCGCCAACTGCAGACAAAGCGGTGCAAATTGCTCAGTTGGTCGATCTAATAACACAGTTGTTGGCGCAGGTATATGGGAGATTGCGTTTTGGGAGCATTGGTTATGGCTAATGTAGCTTTAGGCGCGTTCGCGGATCCAAAACAACTCGAACTGGTGAACACGATAATTCTGAAGACCCAGCAGGGGAAGCTGCGCTGGAACAAATCCACCAGCGGTTATCACGCCTCCCTGCCAAATGACGGTCAGATGGTCATAGCCGTGTCTACACCTATCTTACCCTTTCTCGGCGGAAAAACATGGGCGCATTTTGTTGTCCGTCAGAAGGATGGAACCGAGATTCTGAAAGTAGAAAACTCTGAAACGAACTTTTCTGGAATCCCGCAGTTTACCGCAAGCGACCTAGAGGTCGCCGTCAAGAAGCTTTATGGACTAGTGAGTGAATCAGCAACCGACGCGGTTGAGAAAGTGATAGATCAGCTGAAGCACCTCTAACGGCTTGCCTTCCGATGCGTATTTCCCGTCTTGATCGCTCACAAGTCTCGCCGGAAGTCGGCGAGATCTACGATAATTTCATGAAGGTGCGGGGCAACGTTCCCAATATGTTCCGCACCGTGGCCCACCGGCCGGAGCTGATGCGCACCATGGTCGCCCACTTTTCCGTGGTCATGGCCAATGGGGCGCTGCCCACCAAGCTGAAAGAGCTGTTGTTTGTCCGCGTGAGCCAGATCAACCGCTGCGAATATTGACTGGCTTCACACACCGTCTTGGCAAGACGGCACGGCTGGACCGACGAGCAGATCCAAGATCTGGCCAACTTTGAAAAACGCCCTGATTTCACCGGCCAGGAAAAGCTCGCGCTGCGCGTGGCCGAGCGTGTCACCCGCGATTCCCACTCGCTGGACGACGCGCTCTTCGCGGAACTGCTCGGCGAGTTTCACGAAGACGGGACGGTGGAATTGCTCAGCGCCATCGGCCTGTTCAACTATTTCAACATGTTCAACAACGCGCTGAAAATGGAGCCGACAAAGTAGTTTTCTCTTTATCCCGAGCGGAGCGAGGGAACCCTATGAGTACGATCCGCTCGCGCTGCCACACCGCGACGGGTGAAGACAGGCGCATTCGCTGGCATGCTTTTCTCTCGAAAAGCACACCGCTAGAAGTTTCAGTGCACGAACCTCGTTCATCGTTGATGATAGGGACCTCTCGCTCCGCTCGAGGTTTCGGAAAAACCAACCCCAGCAAAAAAGGCCAGAGCGTTTCCGCCCTGGCCGCAGGGTTTAAGGAGAGAGCTTAGGCCGTTCTTCTCGGGCGCACGCTCATTTCGCGCACTTGAGAAAGCACGGTGGATTTCTGCATCACGTCCAGCTTGTCCAGGAAGGGGACCAACTCGGCGATGAATTCGTCATGCATCAGGTCGGCGATTTCATCTTCCAGCGTGCGGTTGGAGCCTTTCAACAGGTCAGCCACGCCCACCTCCAGCGCCGTCGCCAGGCGCTGCATGGAAGAAAGCGTAGGCACGGCCTTTTCATTTTCAATTTTGGATACGTAGGTACGCGGCACCTGCATGCGCAGCGCGAGCTGGCGCTGGCTCAATCCTGATTTCAGCCGTAACATACGGATGGCTGCGGCAATCTGCAGGTGTGGATGATGGCTGCTCGGCGCTTCGACCACCGGCGGCTGTTCGACAAGGATCGGCTCAGGCTCGTCCTCATCCAGTGACGTTCGGCATTTCCTGCAAAGGTTGTTGACGGTCCGGAACTGGACGAGATGGCAATGATCGCAACGAACTACTTCCCGGGAATCTACCGGTGCCAGAGTTGTGGCCATGAATTTTTTCGGAGCTGCCAGAGCGGGCAGCATTCCAACTTCACTTCCCCACTGCAACTTCAGACTGCTGGATCCCTAACAAACTCTAGTCTCTACATAGATTTACGGCTTGTCAACCAAAAAATGCAGGTGAAACAGGTATAAAAACCCAATATAGTAGCGAAATAAAAGAGAAAACAGGTATAAAACACCTAGGAATATGACCACCATGACCAATGCCACTCCCATGCCCACCCGCGACGCCGCCTGGATCCTGCTGTGCGAATACACCCAGTCTGAAAGCCTGCGTAAACACATGCTGGCGGTGGAGGCCTGCATGCGCTCCTACGCCCGCAAGTTTGGCGAGGATGAAAACTACTGGGGCATCACCGGCCTGCTGCATGACTTTGATTACGAAAGATATCCCACGCCGCAGGAGCACCCGTTCGTCGGCAACAAGATTCTGGAAGAGCAAGGCTACCCCGAGGAAATGCGGCGGGCCATCCTGTCGCACGCCGACTACAGCGGCGTGAAGCGCGAAAGCAAGATGGAGAAGACACTGTTCGCGTGCGACGAACTGGCCGGCTTCATCACCGCCAGCGCGCTGGTCAAACCGAATAAATCCCTGGCGGAGGTGGAAGCTAAATCCGTCCGCAAAAAGATGAAGGACAAAGCCTTCGCCCGCAGCGTGAGCCGCGACGACATCATCAACGGCGCCGCCGATCTGGGCATTGACCTGGAAGAGCACATCGCGTTCTGTATTGAAGCGATGAAGGCGATTGCGGCGGAGTTGGGGTTGGCGGGAGAGTCAACCGCGAATACACGCGAATGAACACGAATCAGGTTCCATCCTCATGCTTCGGCAACGCCAGGCGAAAGCGCGAGCACCTTCCTGTTGCGCGGTGTAACGCTTTCCCAGCCTGCACCACTATCCAACGAGCAGCCCACTCCAATATGCTGCTCATGTGCAGTCGTACGTCGCACAGGAGGCACCCAATGGGAAGTTCCAAGCCGGACCACTGTCTGTTCAAGGTAATTTCACCGCTCCATCCAGACCGGCCATATGCCCAGGGCCGGAAACGCCGCCGCTGCAAGCGGATGATTGCTGTTCTCTCCCTGCTGGTGTCCATCACCACAAGCATGGCTTTCGCCCAGACTAACGCCGCGCAATCTCTGGCCGAGCGTTCAACCATCATTTTGCGGGGAAAGATCCTGAAGACCAACGCCAGCGATGAACCCTTGCTGGCGCCCTCCAACGTGACGGTGATCGTCTCCGTGGAGCACATGTATTCCGGCCAGGAGATCGCGGGGGACCAGACCGGGCACACCGCCACGGTGATTCTCAGCCGGGCGGAAGCCGTGAAGGAAGGCGAAGAGATGGTCTTCTTTGGAAATCCCCGGTTCCTCGGCAAGTCGCTCACCATGGCGGACGTGGGCGAAATGGCGGCGCAGGCTGCAGATTCCATGGAACGCACCGCGCACGCGCATAGGGACCAACTGGTTTCCCGCCGGCTCGCCGTGGCAAACATGGTCTTTCGCGGCACTGTGGAGAGCGTTCGTCCACTGGAGAGGACCGCCGAGACGCAGGGCAAGCGCGCGCCTGCGCCGGCCAGCGAGCACGATCCGGAGTGGGAAGTTGCCACGGTTCGAGTGGTCACTCCGTTGCGCGGCGGCACAGCAGGACAGAATTTGACCGTGGTTTTTGCCGCCAGCATTGACATTACCTGGTTTAACTCGCCGAAACTCAAGCCCGGCCAGGACGCAGTGTTCCTCGCCCATTCGCCGAACAAGGAGGAAGAGTTGCTGTACCGCTCTTCCGGTCTCTCGAAGTTCCTGGAGAAACAATCCATCTATCTGGTGACCGAGCCGTTCGACGTGCTGCCGCCGGCGGATGAAGACCGCGTTCGCGGTCTGCTCGCGACGCCGAAGGAGACGAAATAATGACCAGGCTATCCCGCATCTCAGCCCTTCTCATCGTCCTGGCCGGCATGGCGCTTTCCGGCTTTGCTCAGAACCGTCTGGTGAACATGGTGCCGAACAGCCGCAGCGCCGAAACCAGCCAAGACGCCGAGCCAACCATCACGGTTGATCCCAACAACTTTCACCACATGGCCGGCTCAGCGTTCACGTGGGACAACCTCACCGGCGGGCCCATGCTCACGGCCACCGCTCCCATCTATGTCTCCACGGACTCCGGCAACACCTGGACCATGTCTTTGATCGTCCCCAGCCAGGTGGGATCGGGCTTTCCGACCGGCGACATCACTCTCAGCTTCAGCTCCACGCCCAGCGGGGCCGTGGCCCATCCGACGAGCTGGCTTTACGGCGGAATACTCAGGTCTACGCCCACTGGCCGGCCGATGACGGCTCTGAGAGCGCAGGACCCTTTTTCCACCACGTTGATGACGGTCCTTGATACCCGCACGGGCAACGTTGACCAGCCGCACACCCTCGCCAAGACCGCAGGCGGCGGGAAGGACAAGCTCTACATTGGATTCAACAACGGTTTCGGAAACTTCCCCTGCCCGCCGCCGGTGGCACCCAACGGCCGCAGCTCAACGCTCGACGTCACTCAGGATGCCGCCGCCGGCGCACCCGCCTTGGCACTTGATGTAATCGACGCGCGCAACTCTACCTGCCAGGATGGATTCGCCCAGGTAACCGCAGCGCACCACGACGGCACCGTGTACGCCGCCTTCATTCATGACTGGAGCGCTCCGCCCACCTTCGCAGGTGGTACGCCTCGGCTGGTGGTGGTACGCGACGACAACTGGGGAAGCGGCGCTTCTCCCTTCACCGTCTTGAAGGACCCCAGCGATGGCGTGGCCGGCCGTTTTGTCACGCCCGGCCTGACCCTGGCCTCAGGTAGCATGGGACAAAACCGCCTGGGCGCCAGCAACGTCTCCATTGCCGTTGATCCCGCCAACAGCGACCGCGTCTACGTGGCCTGGGGCGACTCCAATGGATTCAACAGCGAGACCATCCATGTCCGGCGGTCCATCAACCGGGGCAAGGACTGGTCGGATGATCTGTTGACGGTTCCCAGCGCCATGAATCCCGAGGTGGCGATTAACGACATCGGCATCGTCGGCGTCCTCTTCCAGGGCGTCACTGGCGGCAAGTGGGAGACTCGTCTGTCACTCTCCAACAACCTGGACGCGACAACCTTTGACACGCCGGGCACACTCCTGGCCAGCCAGGACGCTTCAACCCCGTCACGTACCTTTTCTCCCTATATTGGCGACTACGCTTCCCTGGTGGCCGCCGGAAGCAGCTTCGTCGGCATGTTCTCCGCCAGCAACTTCCCGGACAAGGCGAACTTCATGACCGGCGTCACGTATCAGCGCGAGGTGAATTGGACAACGCACAAGCTGTTCACAGACGCCACCCACACCGTGCAGGTGGCGCCGTCCATTGATCCCTTCTTCTTTGAGATCGGGACTTCCGTCTGCAGCCGGTCGCGATACTTTTGCAGGATCTGCGATTTCGAGCCCATTTTCTGCTACCCCATCTACGATCCTTGGTGGTGGCTGAAGTGCCCCATGTGCGGGATCATCATTTACATTGATCCAGGAGAAGAATTTGAACACGTTGCCGTGTTCGATTCCCTGGGGAAAGAGGCGGGGAGATTTGAACGGCTGCGGGAACCGCTGGTGGAGAAGGGCGTGAAGTACACCTATGCGGTCCACCTCAGGCCGAGAGAGGGAGTTGGCTACGTGCTGAAGGCAGAAACTGGAAAGCAAAAACCCGGGAAGGCCTTCAGACCTGCATACATCGTTAGAGTCCAGAATAAGGAACGCGATTAGCAGTAACCGCACTTGAAAACCCTGTGTGAGCACCCGTCGCATCTAGGCGGGTGCCCTCCAGGCGAAAGCGCCAACGGCATCGCCGACTTGGGCATTGATCTGGAAGAGCACATCGCGTTTTGTATTGAAGCGATGAAGGCCATTGCGGGGGAGTTGCGGCGGGCGGGGACGTCTTAGCAATCAGCCGCGAATACAATGAACACGAATTAGGTTCTATCCCCACGCCTCGCCAATACCGGGCGAAAGCGCGGGGCAAGCCGGCCGCACGATCACTTCTTCTCTTTGAACTGTTTGACAAATCGCTGAAGTTTTGGCGACCACATATACTCGTCGTTGTTGAAACATGCTGCCCCTGCCGTGGAGTGTTCGCTCTTGTGCGTGACAATAACTCCAACATCCTGGTCCATAAATCTGTCTGCCAGCGTGTACACATGGTAGCCGTCAAGTCGTTGTATCTGCTTCACATCGCCATCCGTCTGAATTTGCCAGATATTCATCGACGAAACTGCATTCTCGCTCGTCGCAACCAGAATCTCCAAGTTGCCATCGCGATTGACATCCTCAACTATGAATTGGTCAAGTTCCGTACCTAGTCTGCGAGCAGCAATCTGAGTAACTTGATGTTGGTTCTCGCGGAAGACATACAGATAACAATACGGGAGGAGCACTTCAGGAAATTCGGAAAAGGCCCAAGCTATCATGACGTGAATGGTCATTCCATTGTCCAAGGTCACCCGCCTGGCCAGAGTTACCACGTTAGCTCGTGGCAACATATCCGAAATCCGCAAGTTGCCACTGGCTGTCACACGAGTTCCAAGATTTGCTGTTATCACAGGGGTTCCTCCGGAGCCTGGAAGGCCAATATCGATCTCGTGGACAATATCGTCGGTATCTACAGCCAATAAGATGCGAACGCCCGCTTTACCCGCTCTTTCCGCCAAGACTGTTTGCTTCTTCATATCGAGGTTAGGCAGGCAGTAAGAATATGCGGAGGAAAGCAGCAATACTGCAATGGTGAAATGTGCACCAGACGGCAGGTGATGAGGTGTGCTCATTGTTTGGCTCCGTGCAGACACTTAACGAGATCGTCGAACTTCATTTTGTTGTTGTCAAAAGAGTTCTGATAAGCTGCTGCATCGTCAGAAACACTGTTACTTCTATAGTTGCCAATGCCTCCGTTGTAAACCGACGCAGCATCACTCTCAGGAACATCATATTTGTTGAGAACCAAGGCATAATAGTTTGCTGCAGCAAGCAGATTGTCATCGAAATCGTTCCGATAATTCCCCGGCGAAACACCATGCCGCGAGAGGTCCCTTGCGACGATTGGCCGAACCTGTAACGGGCCACGCTCACCTTTTGGTCCCGTCGTCCATTTGCCGTTCTTCGCCCACCCGGTGACGTTGAAATGGGATTCGTTATCCCACAATGCCAGCAGGGCGCTTGTCTCAATACCGGCCTGTTCTGCTGCAGCCTGAGCCTCATAGAAATCTGAAACGGTGAGATTCTCTTTTGCGTAATCGTCGCCGAACTTGTCTAAACAATACGTCCAAAGGTCACGGAGTTTTCGAGCGGCTGAGTTGCCCTCACCACCCCCTCCGCCACCAGCTCCGTCACCGCCTTCATCGTCGCCGCCGCGCCCTCCCTCGTCGGTGTCCCAACATCCTAATGTCTCCACTAGATCCCAGGTCTCCCCGCCGTCGTCGCTGTGAAAGTGCCCTAAACAGACGACGAACAAGCCCATCGGATCAGCGAGATTTATTGGATCGTTGGCAGCGTACGCATAGCGATTGAGGCTCTGCGGAGCGCGTTGCTTCCCGCCCAGCAAATCGGGACTCATGAATCTCCCCTGGCCGGAAGCATAATAACGGAACATGGCGTAATCAAGGCCTGTCTCTCCCGTTCCAGAGTCGCGTTCAAAACTGGTGAATTTCCACTTGTCCGCTGTCCCCGTCTCATACCACGCTTCTCCAAAAGGGAAATGTCCAAATGTCCGTATGCGAACCCCTGTCTTGTCCGTCTCCGCGCGGTTGGAGAGATGGTCGGGATGGTGATAGGTAGTATTGGTTCCGGCAATGGTGGCCAGCAATTGCGATCCAGCGTAAACATACTCGCTGCTTGGCGTAGTGCTGCCGTTGACGTATTCCGCAATCGGTTTGCTTCCGGAGTAAATGTAAACCGTGGTGGTTGAGCCAGCAACTTTCTTGATGCGGAGCGTGCCGAAATACGTGTACGAGGGTGGTCCGGCATTGATCTTGGTCAGGCGGTTGGCGCCGTCATAGCTGTAATGATGGGTGCCCGCAGGACAAGTTCCCTCGTCAAGCAGATTGCCGGCTGCATCGTAACAATAGCCAATGATGCGGTTGGTGTTCGAATCGATGGCAAACTGTGGCTGGCCGATCGTGACATTGCCCCCGACAAGCGTCTGCAAGGTCCGGTTGCCCAGGCGATCATAGGCCCATTGCAGGCTCCAGGTCCCCGCGGTGGAGTTGACGGTGGTGGTGTGGGCCGTGCTCAGCCGGCCCCAGTTGTCGTAGGTAAAGTTCTCCGACTTGGTCGGGTCCTCCACGCCCGGCGAGGTGTAATAATGCACCGCCTGAATCTGCCCGTTGTTGCCCGGCACCCCGGTGGTGTAGTCGTAGGCCAGATTCAGCATGTCGGTTGAGCCCTTAAAGTAGCGCAGCGTAGCGACCTGCAGGTGGTCGTTATAACTGAACGTGCCCTGGACGCCGTTGCCCATCGTGAGCCCCAGGGTCTCGCCCGCGGCGTTGTAGGTGAGGCCGTTCAGATATGTCGTTCCTGTCGTACACGTGCTGCCGGACGCGCCGACCGCGCACAAACGCCCCATGGCATCGTAATTCTGCGTGACTACCCGGTTGCTGGGGTATGTGATCGAGCTCAGATCGCTGGCGAGGTTGTAAGCGTATTGCACCAGATAGGTTGTGCTGTCAATGACGTGGCTGATGCTCTTGATCCGGCCAAAATTGTCATAGGTGAAGGTCTGCGAATTGGTTGGACCTTCAAGGATCTTGGTCAGGCGACCCAGGGCGAAGGCTGTCTGGCCTCCGGTGTCGTATTGATAGGTCACTGACGGCGTGCCATCGCTGTAGGCAACGCCGATAGGCCGATTGATGCCGTCATAGCTGAAAGTCTTCAACACGCCGCGCGCATCCTGGATTTGGCACGGCAAGCCTGGCTCGACGGCGCAAGTGGCTCCGCCTGAGTCCGTGTAATAAGTTGTCACCGTACCCGATTCCGGCGTGGTCGAGCTGGTGACCCGGCCCAGGCTGTCATAGGCGTAGCTGCGCGGCTGGCCGGTGACGGGCTGCCCATTCACGAGCTGCATGGCTGCCTGCGAAACCGACGTAAGGTTGCTCAGGGCGTCATAGCCGTACGTTGTGACGATGGGGCGGTTCAGGTTGGGTGAACTTTGGGCGACGGCATCCAAGCCTCCGGTGAGAGTAACGCCGGAGGGGGTGGCGGAGAACGATGGCCCGCCAAAATCGGCGGGGTCGTTGGTGGCGGAAGAGGCAGAAAGAGAATAGTCACCTAGAACCCCCGCCTGCCGGGCGGTGAGGTTGACAGTGCTTCCCGAGGCAGTGGCATCCACCGGAGCGGTCCCATCATTGTGGAACGCCAAGGCCAAGGCGCTCGCAATTGTGCCCGGAGTGTCGGTCTGGCCATAAGCGTAGCTCTTGGTCACGCCGTTCACAGTAATAGAGACCGTTCCCGTGTCCCAGAATCTGCCGACACAGAAATTTCTTATTACGTTCGTGCAGCCGAAACGTTCGCTGCCCGAAATCGTAACCGAGCCGGTCGCGTGCACGGCGTCCCCCCATCCGGGCTCGTCCACTTCAATCATACGACCTAGAGCGTCGGTAAAGGTCCTACGCTGTTTGCCTGCTGGGTCGGTGATGGTCACCGCGTTGCCGGAGTATTGGTACTGCATGGCTCCAGCGCTAGGGGGGGTGACCTGCTTGACGCGTCCCAGTGCGTCATAGCTGAACGTGGTGTTGGCGACAGCACCGGCCGGCGCAAAGGGATTGGATGCCAGGGTTTTCTGCCAGAGCTTGTCATAGCCATAGATCACGCTGCTGACTACAGTTGCCCCATTCTTGTAGTCAACCCGCATCACATGGCCTAAACCATCCAAAGTGCTGACGGAGGTGGCGCTATTGGCGGTGCTGGAGCTGGTGACCGCGGGCGAGGCGGCGGCATCGTCAAAAGCGGTATTGATCTGAACTTGCGTGGCGCCTTGTGGCGGCAAAAGCACCTGCGTTGAACGTTTCATGGAATCATACTGATAGTTGGTGACCTGGTTATTTTCGTCTGTGCTGTTGAGCAGCAGGTTATTATCGGGGTTATAGGCGTAGCTGGTAGTAAACTGCGGGCCCCCGCTGGGCCCGCGCACGATTGAGTCCGGAGCAGAGTATTGTGTGACACTACTGAAGTTGAAGACCTTCTGATTGCAGCAGTCCAATTGCGCCGCGCGTAGGTTTCCCAGCGTGTCATAGGTAAAATTGCGGGTCACGGGGCCGGTACCTCCCGCAGCGTTGGAATAGCGCGTAACCGAAGTGAGATTGCCACGAATATTAAATCCAGCACCGTAGGCAATGTCGTCATGATTGGCTGCCCCTGTGACCGAAAGCGGCGATGTAGCGTCGTAAGCGAGATCCGTGCGAGCCAAGACATTCCCCTGGCCGTCCTTCACCAAGACCTGCGTGGGCAAATTGACGATGTGTGGAGCGCCGGTATTCGCCGCATTCAAGTAGCTGATAACTGTGTGACGCTTCAGTTGCAAGCCAAAGTCATACTCTGAAATATCACTGACATTGTCAAAGAAATCATAACCGTACTGGACGGACGACTGCTGTCCGGTATCATTCAACGTGGTTGTAAGACTTCCCACAACTGTGCTCCCAAGGAAGGGCGTACTGGTCCATGAATACGTGAACGTGCGCAGAAGAGTGTTGGCACTGTCTTTTTCTTGAACCGATGAGGCCAACCCCGTGCCTGGGTCAAGATTTGTGATGCTGCTATTGCCCAGCGGATCGGTAACCGCCATGGTGGTTACTGCGCCAGTATCGTCTTTCGTGATGGCATAGGTCCAGACGGAAGCGCTGCCGGCCGTGCCATCAGGAGAAATGGCCTGCTGCGTATATGCGGGCGCATCTGTGAGCGCTCCCTGGCTGGCTAGAGGGTAGTTGTAACTAACGTAGCTCCTGGTAACGCCGGTTGCGCTCAGATTCTCAATCTTGGTGATGATTCCCCAGTCACCATAGGTAAATCTGTAACCGGTTGAGTTGGGATACGTGCATCCGGTCAATACGGTTATCTGACTCGGCGTGGGAGTCCCTTGGACAGTAAGGCTTGGAGCAAAGCTGTACCAAGTTTGATTGCTGGCATAAGGAGCGCCCCAGGTGAATGTTGCATAAGTCTTGGTTCCCGAAGGATGGAGCGCTTGCGTAAGGCTCGTGAGATGGGCAGAACCATCATAGTTGAAATTAATCACACGGCCCAGGCTGTCACTCACCGTTGCGATCAATTGATCGTGGCCGCTCAAGTAGGTGATGGAAAAATAATTGCCGTTGGAATCTCTCACCCAAACGGGCCTAAGCAAATTCGCATTTGAGGGGAATTGCTGGTATTGCACCATTGTTCCGTTCTTGTACGTCAAGATATTGCTTCCGCTCAAATCAAAAACGATGTTGCTTCCGTCTGTCGAATTAAAAACAGCTGAACCCTGTAACGGAAGAGCGCGCTTGGTTCCATCGCCCTCAGTAAGAATGACCTCTGTGCCAGGGATCACCTCGATATAGCCAAAATCCAGACGAAATCCGTAGCTTGGGAAATCACGGTCAGCATTGAATGTTATCGTGCTGCCCACAGTATCTACATCCCATATCCTGCTGTTGTAATAGAGATTGAGCACCAGGTCCATGCCGGCGCGTCCAGGCAATCTTAGAATCGGGATGGTGTAGTTGTAGCTCTGGCTACCAATCACGGTGGTATTGCCGGCAAGACCGGCAGCGGCACGCACCTGTGTTCGCGCGACAATAGGGCTGGAATAGCCTCGAGCGTTGCGAATACTCGAGCGCGCCATGGCCGCTCCGGAATAGAGAGGCCCGCTGGTGTCTGGCGTGCACATCACGTCGCACACGGGCGCCTGCGCGCGAACGTGCGTGGCGAAGAAGGTCGAAATCATTAATACAGCGCACAGCCAGAGACGAGAAGGCGTCGTCCAGTAGCTTCTGGCCGCCTGTGCGGCAGCTGCATCAGAGGATGGTAATGCCAACGACACGACAAGATTGAATCTATGCATAAACTATCCTTCCCGACAAGGACATCTATCAAACCAATGACGCGATGTTTATAGGTCATGTGTTGAGATCGTGCAAGTAAAATGGTTCGCAAAAGTATAGTTAGCATCTGGAAATTCCCGTATTGGGAAAGTTAAGTTTCGCCAAACGATAAGCGCGAAAAGACACTCGTCGCATGAACGGTCTTTTTCTGAACAGGGCCGCTTGCGGGCTCGTGATCTGTCCCTGGAAAGAAGCACTCAGCCAATCAGTCAAAACAACTGAGCGGAAAACGAAAGCCGCTGCTAGTCTGGATGTACTAGTTCGTGCTTGATTCGCTCATAGAAACGCGCTATCATGGGCCGTGCCTTAGGGTGTGAGCGGTGTTTAGATCTTTGAAAATAAAGTAGGTAGCAAAAACCGGCAGGTAGTTGGTGCTTAGTATTTGGTAATTGGCGAAAGCTGTGACCCTCAGCCGATTGTTGGGTGACCTTCCACCCCGCCACGCGAAGCGCGTAGACGGGGGCCCCGGCTTGGGTGTAATTGGGTGAAACGGGGGTAGGGTACCCCCCCCCCAACGCTCAAACCCACGCCAAACTGCGATGAGTCGCGTAAACCTTTTAGAATCCTAGATGACGTGGGTGGGGGGTAGCCCTACTCATACCGCAGCGCCACCATGGGGTCCACTTTGGTCGCAGTGCGTGCCGGGATGAAGCTGGCGGCCAGGGTCACCGCTGCCAGCAGCACGGTGACGATGGCGAAGATTGCCGGGTCCCAGGCATTCACCTGGAAGAGCAGGCTGCGCGCCAGAGTCGCCGCTGCGATGCCGCCGGCCATGCCGATCACTACGCCGGGAACGATCAGTCGCACGCCCTGCAGCAGCACCATCTGGAGAACGTTGCTGCGTTGCGCGCCCAGGGCCATGCGGATGCCGATTTCCTGCGTCCGCTGGCTCACCGAATACGCCACCAGGCCGTACAGCCCGATGCTGCCCAGAACGAGCGCCATGACGGCGAAGAGTCCGGCCAGCCACGCCGGGTAACGATGGAAGAACGCCACCGGCGACCGCTGGATGAAATCTTCCATGGACTGTTCCTGAAAGGTGACCACGTTGGAATCAAGCTGGCGGATGGCTGCCTGGGTTTGCGGGATGGACGCTGCCGCGTCCTGTTGCGAGCGCACCACCAGGTACAGGAAAGAGCTGGCGTCTTGCAGGTAGGGCGTGTAAATCGCCGGCAGCGGCGCGGCGTCAAGCTGGGCTTCCTTGATGTCGCGCACCACACCGATGACTTCGCGCGGCTTCTCCTTATCGGAGTAAGTAAAGCGGACCTGCTGGACCACCGGGTCCAGGCCCTTCATGAACATGTCAGCGAAGGTCTTGTTGACGATGACTCGCTGCGGCGCCTGGGCGTTGTCAGACTCATTGAACCAGCGTCCGGCCAGCAGTTGCGCCTGTAGAGTTTGAAAATAATGCGTGTCCACCGACCGCCTGTTGGCTTCAAATCCCTGCCCGGTAAACGGCTGCCCGACCACCACCACGTTGGAGGTGTTGCCCTGGCCGATCGGCAGCGTTGAAGTGATCCCGGCGGATTGCACGCCGGGCAAGGACTGCAGTCGGTCCATAAGAGTCCGGTAGAAGGCAATTTGCTGGGCATCCGTCTTGTACTGCGCGGAAGGCATGACTACGGCCATGCTGGTGAGGTTGCGGTAGTTGAAGCCGGTGTCCACTTGCAGCAAGCGGTAAAAACTCTTGCCCAGCACGCCGGCGCCGAACAGCAGCACCATGGAGACGGCAACTTCAGCCACCACGAGCGAAGATGCAAAACGCCGCCAACCCGCGGATTGCGAACCGCGCGCGCCGTCGCGAAAGGCATCGTGGATGTGTTTTCCGGAAAGCTGGAAGGCCGGCGCCAGCGCAAACAGCACTCCGGTCAGCAGCGCGACCACCAGCGCGAACAGCAGCACGCTCCAGTCAATGGTCATCATCTTTATATACGGCATGCTGTTCAGGAGCGCTTGCGGAATGGCCGCGACAAATCCTCTGACCATCCACTCGGCCAGCACCACGCCCAGAGTTGCGCCGGTCAGCGAAAGCAGAATGCCTTCGGTAAGCATCTGCCGCACCAGGCGCCAGCGGCTGGCGCCCAACGCGGTGCGCACGGCCACCTCCCGCCGGCGGGAGAGCGCGCGCGCCAGCAGCAGGTTAGCCACGTTGGAGCAGGCAATCATCAGCAGCAGCGCCACCGCGCCCAGCAAAAGGAGGAGAATCGGCCGGATCTGTCCAACGATGACTTCATTCAGCGGAACCAGCGCCGTCCGCAATTTGGTGTTGGAGGCCGGATATTGTCGTTCCAGGCCTTCCATGACTACTTTCATCCCGGCAGCGGCTTTCTCCTGCGAGACTCCGGGCTTCAGCCGGGCGACCACGTTCAGCCAGTGCAGGTTGCGGCGGTCGCGCAGCCCATCCGTGGCATGCAGCGTTTGCCACAGGTCAGGATCCGCTACCGGCGCAAAATGGAAATTGGCGGGCAGCACGCCGATGATGGTGACCTGACTGCGGCCCAGGGTAACAACCCGCCCGATTACGTCCCTTTTGCCGCCAAAATGTTTTTGCCAGAAGCCATAACTGAGAATCGTGGTCTCGGGCGCGGAGGCCAGGTCTTCACCCGGCTGAAAATCGCGGCCCAGAATCGGCTTCACGCCCAGCGTGGAAAAGAAATCGTCACTGACAACCGCGGAAGGAAGGACCACCGGCGCACCCTCTCCGCGCAGCACGGTGCCACCGCCGCCGTAGCCAGCTATGGAGGAGAAAACCTGGTTCTGCTGCTTCCAATCCAGGTAGTCAGGATAAGAAGCTTCAAACTGCGAAGCCACGGTCTGCTCCCGCGTGTCATAGATCGCCACCAGTTGCTGCGAATCCTTGTACGGCAGCGGACGGATCAGCGTGGCGTCCACGAAGGTGAAGATCGCCACATTGGCGGCGATGCCCACCGCCAAGGTGATCACCGCCGTGACGGTGAAGCGCGGCGACTTCCATAACGTACGCAGTCCGTAACGCAAGTCTTGCAGCACGGTTTCCATGATCGGCAACAGCTCCTTTTGAGCGAATGTGGCAAAAGCTGAAACAGGTACAGGAAGCAATCGGCGTTCCTTTTGCTTAGACGCAACAGGCTGCTGATTCGGTAGGAGATATGACGACTACACGATTGGTTGCCGGGCGCCAGCTATCCGCTCTTGAGCGCCGAGTGTTCGCAATCGAACAGCGCGAGCGACGGGGCCGGAATTTGGCTGGAATCCTGAATCCCGATTTCCCTTGCCCGAATCAAATCCGTTGAGGAACTTCAGACATGCCCCTGGTTCGCATTTCGCTGTTGGAAGGAAAACCCAAGTCGCACCACGAGCGCATTGGCGACGCTGTCCACCGCGCCATGGTGGAAATCATCAGCATCCCCGCGCAAGACCGCTTCCAGATCATCACCGAGCATGCAGCATCTGACTTTGTTTTCGACCCCAGCTATCTCAATATCGCCCGCACCAACGCGCTGGTGATCATACAGATCACGCTGAGCGCCGGACGGACGGTGGAGGTCAAGAAGGCGCTCTACAAGCGCATTGTCGAATTGCTGGTCCAGGACGCCGGGCTGCGCAAGGAAGATGTGTTCATCAACCTGGTGGAAGTAGTGAAAGAGAACTGGTCGTTCGGCAACGGCGAAGCGCAGTACGCTTAGCTGAGAATTCCTCCGGACTTGACCAGCTCCGCCAGTTTGGCGAACTCCGTGGCGAACACACGGTCCTGCTCGATCTTGGCGCTCACTTTGCGAATCGCCGCGTGCGCCTGCTGCAGCAACGGGCTGGTTTTGACCGGCGCCAGGAAGTCTATGGCCTGGGCTGCGGCGCAAGCTTCAATCGCCAGGACGTGCGTGATGTTGGCGACGACGCGCTTCAACTTGATGGCCGCCGTCATGCCCATGGAAACGTAATCTTCTTTGTTGCCGGATGTGGTGATGGAATCGGCCGACGCCGGATGCGCCAGCACCTTGTTCTCGCTGGCCAGCGACGCGGCCGTGACCTGCGGCATCATGAATCCGGAGTTGATGCCCGCGTCGGCGGCCAGGAACGGCGGCAGCCCTTCATTCAACGCCGGGTTCACCAGCCGTTCAATGCGCCGCTCAGAAATTCCTGCCAGCGCGGTCAGCGCGATGGCCATGTAGTCCAGCGCAAAGGCCAGCGGCTGGCCGTGAAAGTTGCCGCCGGAGATCACGTCGCCCTCGTCGGAGTCTTTGTCGCGCACGAACACCAGCGGGTTGTCCACCGCCGAGTTCATCTCAATCTCAAATGTCTTGCGGCAGAAATCCAGCGTATCGCGCACGGCGCCGTGCACCTGCGGGATGCAGCGCAGGGTGTACGCGTCCTGCACGCGCCCGCAATCCTTATGCGAATCGCGAATCTGGCTCCCGGCGATGAGCCGCCGCAAATTCGCCGCGACTTTCATCTGCCCGGCATGCGGACGCGCCGCGTGGATGCGCTCGTCAAAAGCGACATCAGTGCCGTGCAGAGCGTCCAGGGTCATGGCGCCGAGCACGTCGGCCGTGGCTGCCAGAGTTTCGGCCGTCAGCAGCGCCAGCGATCCCACCGCCAGCATGGCTTGCGTCCCGTTGATGAGCGAAATGGCTTCCTTGGCTTCCGGGATGAGCGGCTTGATTTGCGCGCGCTTCATGGCGTCCGCGGAGCTCATGCGGACGTTTTCAAACCACACCTCGCCTTCGCCGATCATCGCCAGTGCCAGGTGCGCGAGCGGCCCCAAGTCGCCGCTGGCGCCCACGCTTCCCTGCGACGGCACCACCGGATGCACGCCGCGGTTCAGCATCTCGCACAGCAGGTCAATCACCTCAGCGCGCACGCCGGAAAATCCCTTGGACAAAGAATTGGCGCGCAGCAGCATCATGGCGCGCGTCTCTTCCTGGCTCAGCGGCTCGCCCACGCCGGCGGAGTGCGAACGAATCAGGTTCAGCTGCAACTGGCGGTTCTGCTCCGGAGGAATATGTACGTCACTCAGCTTGCCTACGCCGGTATTGATGGCGTAGGCCACGCGGTTTTCGCGCACCAGCTTGTCCACCACGGCGCGGGCGGCGTTGACTTTTTCCCGCGCCTCGGCTTCCAGCAACACCGGACGATGTTGGTAGGCCACTTCGCGCAGGTCGTCGAAGGTAAGATTGTTGCCGTTGATGCGAAGAGGATTCATGAATTCGCTGTCCGCCGCTTTCCGCCGAAGGCCTTCATGTATTTCTCCGGTAGCGAGCGGCGCTGAAAATTGTCGTCCACGATGATGTGCGTAGTCTCGCCCGTGGCCAGCAGCGTGCCGTCGCTCGCGCGCATCACTTCATACACGAAGTGCAGCAAGGCCGTGCGCGCGTTGGCCAGCCGCGTGCGCACCACAATCTCATCATCATATAAGGCCGGGGCTTTGTAGCGCACACGCAGGTCCACCACCGGGATGTGGCAGTTGTCTTCTTTCTCCATGGACTTGTACTCAAAGCCCAGCTGCCGCAGCAGTTCCACGCGTCCCACTTCAAACCATACGACGAAGTTGGAGTGGTAGACCACGCCCATCTTGTCGGTCTCGGCGTAGCGAACGCGCAACTTGGTTTCGCCGCTGATTTCGTTCTGCCCGTTCGTGGTCACTTGCTTGACCACCTGGGTTTCCGCTTTTCCAGGAATGAAGTGATGCCTTCTTTGAAGTCCGGTGTCTGGCGAACGGCGGCATTCTCCGCAATGGCCCACTCCAGTTGCTGGTCAAGCTGGGCTTTGGTGTACCGGCTGAGCAGCGCTTTGGTGGCGCGCAGAGAATTCGGGCTGTTCAGCATCAGCTCGGCCGCCAGCGCGTGTGCGCGCGCCATGAGCTGATCAGATGGAACGATTTCACTGACCAAGCCCAGACGGTAGGCTTCTTCCGCTCCGAACACGCGTCCGGTGAGCAGCAGGTCGCGCGCCCGCTTTTCGCCGACGATGGCCACCAGGTAACTCGACACAATCCCCGGCACAAAGCCGATGCGGACTTCGGTGTATCCGAACTTGGCTTCCGGCACGGCCAGCGTGAAGTCGCACGACGCGGCAAGTCCGGTGCCGCCGGCGATGGCCGGCCCGTTCACAGCAGCGATGGTCGGTTTTGGGCAATCGTAGAGTGAACGGAACAAGCCGGCCATGGTCTGCGAATCTTTCAGGTTCTGCTCCGGCGTGCGCCCGAGAAGCTGCTTGAGGTTTTCCAGGTCCATGCCGGCGCAGAACGCGCTGCCCGCGCCGGTCATGATCACCACCAGCGCTTGCGAATCCGCGGCTTCCTTGAGCGCAGCCGTCACGTCGGCAATCAATTCATAGCTGATGGCATTGCGCTTGTCCGGACGGTTTAGGGTGATGGTCGCGATGCCGGCGGATTCGGAATAGAGAACGGTTTTGTAGGACAATTTGGTTCCTTTTGATGTCATCACAACACCTACCACGGAGACACGGAGGCACGGAGAAACGCAGATATCATAAAACCCGCCTCACGATTCCTGTTCTCAAGATAGGCACATTGAAGTTGAGTACCAAACCCACGGGCTTTTGCAAAAGGCGCATGTATGTCAAAAGTTGCGCCTCAAAAATCGGATGATGGCGATCAACACTTTTAATTTCCAAAATGACCGTGCCTTCGACAACCAAATCAAGACGGTGGCCTGATTCCAGCTTTACTCCCTTGTAGATCACCGGAACCTCTACTTGGCGCTCAAAACGGAGCCCGCGCAGTCCTAATTCGTGACAGAGACATTCCTCATATACAGACTCTAACAGCCCAGGGCCAATCGCTTTATGCACCTCAATTGCCGCCCCGATGATCTGTCTGGTGAGATCCTTGTATCGAAGCGTGCCTGCTTCACTCGGAAATTCCGTTAGTTTGGAGTCTTCAGGTTCCATGCCTTGCCGTTCCTGCCCCCTTTTCGTTTTCCTCCGTGCCTCCGTGTCTCCGTGGTAGGTATTCGTCCCGCGCGTTTACATCACTGTCGTGAATTTCTTCGCAATGTCCGCCGACATTGTAATCACCGCATCCAGCGGCTTCTTCAGCGCGAGTTGTGCGCCACGCTCCTTGAGAGCTTGCACCGCGATCTCCGTGGGAATGTTGCCGATCATTTCATCTTGCGCAAACGGACATCCACCGAGCCCGCCGATGGCGGAATCAAAGCGCCGGCAGCCTGCGTCGTAAGCAGCCAGGACTTTTTCCGCTGCTCCGGCGCGCGTGCTGTGCAGGTGCGCGCCGATCTCCAAGTGATCATGCGCTTTGATTACCGCGGACACCAGTTCCCTCACCTGCTGCGGCGTGGCCAGGCCAACCGTGTCGGCGAGAGAGATCTGGTGGATGTCCATGTCAGCCAGGATGCCCACGGCCTCAATCACTTCTTCCGCATTCCACAGATCGCCATACGGATTGCCAAAAGCCATGGAGATGTACGCCACCACGTCCAGTCCCGCGGCGTCAGCTTTCAGTTTGATCTGCTCCAGCTCATCAATGGCATCTTCCAGGTTCTGGTTCTGGTTGCGCTGCAAGAACGTGGGCGACACCGAATAGGGAAAGCCCAGCGTCTGCACAGCTTCAGTAGCGATCGCCCGCTCGGCGCCTTTCTGGTTCACTACAATGCCGATGATCTCTACGTCATCCGGCGGATCGAGCTTCTTGAGCACCTCTTCCGAATCCGCCATCTGCGGCACCGCCTTGGGCGAGACAAAAGAAACGGCGTCAATGTGCTTGAACCCGGCGCCAATCAGCGCGCGCAGATATTGGACCTTCAAGTCCGTGGGAATCTGGCCCTTGAGGCCTTGCCAGGCATCGCGCGGGCACTCGATGATTTTGACTTCATTCGCCATCAGCAGACACCTACCAGGGAGACACAAACATCTTGTTCACCACGGAGGCACGGAGACACGGAGGAAAACAGGGTCACAAAACCTTCCGGACAAATACCAGCCCTCATGACTGCAACATTGAAGTTAACAATGAATCCGACTGGCTTATTCAAGAGCTTCATATAAGTAAGCAGCTGGGCCTCGTGAATAGAGGTTATGCGCTCTACACACTTCAACTCTAGAATCACGGTGTTCTCAATCAGCAGATCGAGCTTGTACCCACAATCAAGATTCACGCCTTTGTATGAAACCGGTACGGTCAGTTGGCGTTCAAACCGAAGGCCATGAAGGTTGAGTTCATGGCATAGGCATTCTTCGTACGCCGATTCCATCAAGCCGGGGCCGAGGATCCTATGGACCTCAATCGCCGCCCCAAGTATTTTCTCGGTCAACTCCTCGTAGCGCAGTTTCGAGGGAGTAATGGCTGGTTCGGACATGACTCTTTCTAAGCCCCTTTCTGCTCTCCTCCGTGTCTCCGTGCCTCCGTGGTGAGCAATCTGTCTCACCCACGAGTCACGTCTGCAAAACCCCAACCTTAAACTCCTTCACTTCCGGATTCAGCGCAGCGGCTTCCAGCGCGGTGATGATTGCGTCGCGGGTCTCCATGGGATCAATGATCTTGTCAATCCACAGCCGGGCGGCGCCGTAGCGCGGGCCGGTTTGGCTGTCGTAGGTGGCTTTGGTGGTGTCGAACAGCTCTTTTCGTTCTGCGTCGCTCAACTTCTTGCCGCCGCGTTCGAGCTGTTTGATTTTGATCTCTACCAGCGTCCCCGCCGCCGCCGCGCCGCTCATCACCGCGTACCGCGCCGTGGGCCAGGCGAAGAGGAAGCGCGGATCATAGGCCTTGCCGCACATGGCGTAGTGTCCGGCGCCAAATGATCCGCCCATGATTACGGTGATCTTGGGCACCACGGAATTGGATACAGCGTTCACCATCTTGGCTCCGGCCTTGATGATGCCGCTCCACTCGGCGTCACGACCCACCATGAAGCCGTTCACGTCATGCAGAAAGACCAGCGGCACCAGGTTCTGGTTGCAATCCATGATGAAACGCGCGGCTTTGTCGGCGGACTCTGTATAGATGACGCGCCCGACTTCGAGGTGCTTTTCACCTGAGTGCGGGTCGGTCTGCTGCATGGTCAGCGCCTGGTTGGCCACGATGCCCACGGCAAACCCGCCCATGCGCGCCAGCCCGCAGACCACCGTTTTGCCGTATTCGGATTTATATTCGTCGAATTTGCCGCCGTCCACGATGCGGGCGATGATCTCTTTCACGTCATAAGGCTTTGATGCATCGGACTCGAAAATTCCGTAGATTTCTTCCGCCGCGTAGGCCGCGGGCTCGGCCTTGACGCGGTCAAACGGCGCGGTGGGCTTGTGCCCCAGCTTGCTGACGACGGAGCGTATGCGTTCCAGGCACAAGTGGTCGTTGGGTTCGCGATAGTCAATGGTTCCGGCAATCTGGGCGTGCATCTGCGCGCCGCCCAACTCCTCCGCGGAATACTTTGCGCCGATGGCCGCCTGCACCAGCGCTGGGCCGGCCAGAAACAGCCCGCTGCCTTCGGTCATTAATATGGTGTCACACATCACCGGCAGGTAGGCGCCGCCGGCCACGCACATGCCCATGATGGCCGTGATCTGGGGAATGCCCATCGCCGACATCACGGCGTTGTTGCGGAAGACGCGGCCAAAATCGTCGGTGTCCGGGAAAACGTCTTCCTGCAGAGGCAGGAACACGCCCGCCGAATCCACCAGGTAGATGGTGGGAATATGGTTTTCAATGGCGATGTTCTGCGCGCGGATGACCTTCTTCGCCGTCATGGGAAAAAACGCTCCGGCTTTGACGGTGGCATCGTTCACGATCACCATGAACAGCCGGCCGTGGATGCGTCCCAGTCCGGTCACCACGCCGGCCGACGGCGCTCCGCCCCACTCTTCATACATTTCATACGCGGCGTGCAGGCCAATCTCGAAGAACGTGGTGTCGCGGTCAATCAGCAGGTTGATGCGCTCGCGTGCGGTCAGCCGGCTCTTGGCATGCTGAGCGTCAATGGCTTTGGCCCCGCCGCCTTGGCGAATCTGCTCTTCTTCCGTGCGGACAGCGGCCACCAGCTCCGCCAGGCTGCGCATGTTCTTCTCAAAGCGCGCCGTGGTGGCGTCAATCTTGCTGATGATCTTGTTGAAGTGTCCAGGCATGAGGATTGGCAAACCAAGTAGATTAAATGAGGGGAAGAAAGGGAGCAAACCGGCGGTCACCAGTGACAAGAACAACGGATTGACTTCGGTCGGCACGAAATGATATTGAATGCCGTGGAGGCGGAACGCTTGTACGAAGAAGATTGGACCGAGTATCGAAGGATCAGGAACTTGACTTTCTCTATATGGCTGCTCGGCCTACCAGTAATATTTGGTCTTTCTTGGCTCTGCTCCCTAATTTTTCCGAAGATAGCCCTGTTCGTTTTTGCTCCTTTAGGGATCTCATGGTTCGCCATCTGCGCATATAACGGTTTCCGTCTCCAATTGTTTCGCTGTCCGAGGTGCGGCGAATGGTTCAGTGCCACTTGGTGGTATAACCTCAGCATCTTGGCAAGAAAGTGCGTGCACTGCGGTTTGCCAAAGTTCTCCAACCAAGGCTGATCGCTCAATTTGATTGCAGCGCGTATTGCGCTGGATCGTCACACACCTTATCCACCAACCCAATCCTTAACGCTTCTTCCGCCATCACCATCTCTGCCAGCAAAAACATTTGCAGCGCCCGTGCCTTGCCGATTAGCCTTGGCAAGCGCTGCGTCCCGCCCCATCCGGTGATCAGCCCAAGGCTTGCTCCACGGTGGCCAAAGACAGCGTTCGGCGCGGCGATGCGATAGTCGCAGGCCAGCGCCAAGTCCATGCCGCCGCCCATGCAGTAGCCCTCAATCGCGGCGATCACCGGCACGGGGAAGCGGTCCACGGCCAGCGTGAGTCTTTGGCCGGGTTGGGAAAACTCAAAGGCTTGCGGACCGCTGAGCCGGACAATTTCGTTCAGGTCAGCTCCGGCGGAGAAGAATTTATCGTTGCCGGTGATGATGAGAGCTCTGAGCTTGCCGCTTTCGGCCTCAGCGGACAGCCCGGTGACGGCCTGATGCAGCGCAATGATCGCCGCCGATGAAAGCCTGTTCGTCCCATCCGCTGACGCCAGCCGAATCACAGCGCAGCCTTGCTCCCGCCTGAGCTCATAGTGCTTTGTGGTGGTTGGTGACGGTCGCATCGTTTGGCATAACAATAAACGCAAGGCGCCGAAAACAAAACAATTGCCATCCAGGGCACAAACCCTGGATGGCAAAGCAAAATTCATCTTGTCTTTTGGCTACGCCGCGCGTGATTTCCCTTGAAAAGCCGGCAGGAATTCTTCTTTCACGAACGTCTCAAAAGAAGTTGGCGTGGTGTTCTTGGCGGAGCGCGGCTCCAGGGCCTTCATGTACCCGGAGTTGAGAGAGCCTGACATTTCCAGCAGCAGGTCGGCCATGCTGCCGGACATGCCCATCTGCTGCAGCGCAGGACGAAGCTGGGCGTCGGGCAATTGAATGTAATCCAGGTCCGGCTTGCTGATGGCCTTGGCGATGATCGAGGTGACCTCTTTCACGCTGATGTCCCGCTGTCCCAGCAACTCGCGCGCTTGCGAGCCTTTGAAGTCGCAGCTGATCAGCGCCTCAGCCGCGGCGGCGCCAATGTCCCGTGTGGCGATCATGGGAACTTTCAGGTCGGCCTGCAACGGTCCTGCGGTCTTGCCCATGGCGTGGATGATCCCGGCCTGGGCCAGGGTATTTTCCATGAAGTACCCGGCACGAACATGGAGAACATTGAGCCCGGAAATCGCGTTCAGCTTCTGCTCAAGTTCATACAAGCCCACCACCGGCCCGGTCTTGTCTTTCTTGTCGGCGCCAATGCTGCTGAGCACCACGGCATGTTTTACTCCCGCCTGCTGCACGGCGGTGACCAGGGCGTTGTTCACGCTGTTCTGATACGCACGCACATCTTCGGCCTGCACGTTCGGTGGAATCATCAGGTAGACGGCGGTAGCGTCCCTGAAAGCCTTGGTTAGCGAAGCAAAATCCGTTATGTCTGCAACGAATGGATCTACGCCGTTGGCGGCGAATGGCTGCAGGCGTTCTTCGCTCCTGCCAATCGCGCGGACCTTCTGCGACTTAGCAAGCAGGTGCTTGACCACTTCACTTCCAGTATTGCCGGTTGCTCCGGTAACAACAATCATGGTTGACCTCCATCTGGCGTTGGATGCACGCATTGGGCGCGGGGGTGCTAAGAAATGTTGATAGAAAAAATGATGCGGGACAAATACGCAAAGATAGGAGCCCGCGACCCCAGCACAACTGCGGGCTTCGGCCGCGAAGAATGCAATAGAAACCTCAGTCGCGCAACTTTCTGAGAATTTTTCGCATCATCCCCAGCCAGACTTCCGCATCATCGGCCTGCAAGTTAAGTCGTCGGACCAGCCGGCGCACTTTTTCTTCGGTTGAAACGTCTGCTCCGGGCTTCACGTATTCGCTGGCGCGCAGGGCTTCCAGCAGCATGTTGGTGAAGCGTTCCACGTCGCCGGCGGCGGCCATCGCGGCCGGCTGCGGCGGCTCCGAGGAACCCGTGCGTGCCACCTCAAACAGGCACACGGCCACAGCTTGTCCCAGATTCATGGAGCTGTGTTCCTCGCGGGTGGGAATGCGCATGAGCCAGTTGCAATGGCTCAAGTCTTCGTTGCGCAAGCCGCGCTTCTCTGATCCGAACAGCAGCGCCACGCGTCCGACGGCCAGTTGCTCGCGGATGGTTCGCGCTCCGTCCTCCAGAGGCCGCAGCGGGTGCTGCAGTTCGCGATGCTGCAAAGCCGACGTGCCCACCACCAGCCCGCAGTCGGCCACCGCTTCCGCCACGCTGCCGTACTCAGCCGCATCCGCCAATACTTTTTCTGCGCCAACCGCCGAACGCGCCTCGCGAAAAGCGATCTGGTAAGGGTTCACGACGCGCAGTCTGGAAAATCCAAAGTTGCTGATGGCCCGCGCGGCCGCGCCGATGTTCAAAGGATTGCGCGCGGCCACCAGCACCACGCACATCCGGTCGAATTGGCGCGAAGACGGCAAGGCTGGCCATTTTACGCCATGGGCGATGACCACGCGCGGCTACTGCTCCCAGCGGCCCGAGCGGGCGTGATCACAAAACTGGAGTGAGCAAAGTCACGCCGGAGCAAAGCGATTGCGAATAGACTATTGAGTGGAGAGCGTCACCTATGAACAGTAGCTTTCCCGGCGCAGTCGTCAAATCCGCGTTGCCACAGAATCCTCGTCCAGCGCAGCCCGTTGTCCCCGTTCTTACCGTTCAAGACCTGACGATCGCCATCGGCGAACGGACCATTGTTCGCAACGCCAGCTTCTCCCTGGACGCCGGCGCCAGCTTGGCCATCGTTGGGCCGAACGGCTCCGGCAAATCCGTTTTGCTGAAAGCTCTGCTCGGGCTCCTGCCTTACACGGGGAAGGTTGACTGGGCATCAGGCACGCGCATCGGTTACGTCCCACAAAAGGTTTCCGCCGACCCGCACCTGCCGCTTTCCGTGCGCGAGTTGCTGCAAGCCAAAGCCAAGGTGCAACGGCTCTCATTGGAGCAAGTGGCCGCCGCGGTTGACTGGACCGGCGTAGTCGGCCTGCTGGATCAACGCGTGGGGGCGCTTTCCAGCGGCCAGTTGCAGCGAGTGCTCATCGCTTTTGCGCTGGCCGGCGAACCCAACGTGCTCCTGGTGGACGAACCCACTTCCAGCCTGGACGAACCTTCTGAAGAGCACTTTGCTGAGCTCCTGAATCGCGTCCGCACCCAGCGGGGAACTACGCTGGTACTGGTGTCGCATGACCTCACGCTGGTGCGCGGCTCCGCTACGCACGTTCTCTGTCTCAGCGCAACCGCGGCTTCTTTCGGCGCGGCCGCGGAGATGCTGGTACCCGAGGTGCTGGAACGCGTGTACCGCCAGCCGGTGGAGTTTCACGCGCACGCCCTGGAGCACGACGCATGAAGCTCACCGCCAGCCAGATCTATGAAATGACCGCGGCATTTCTGGTGGCGATTGCCGCAGGCCTCGTCGGCGGATTCGCTCTTCTGAAGCGCATGTCCCTGGCCAGCGACGTGGTTTCTCACCTGGCCCTTCCCGGCATCGGCATTGCCCTGGTGTTCAAGCTCAACCCGCTGCTGGGCGCGGCGTCAACCTTACTGATCGGCACGCTGCTGGTCTGGGGCATTGAAAAGAAAACCGGGATCGCCACAGAGGCAGCCATCGGCGTGGTCTTTGCCGCTTCCCTGGCCGCTGGAGCGCTCATCACACCCAAGGAAGAACTGGAAGAAGCCCTGTTCGGTCAACTGCAGCCGCTGAATCTGGTGGGATTTCTGATTGCATCGACGGCCGCGCTGGCGATTGTGGCCGTTGTACTGGCGCGCAAAGAACGTCTCACGCTGGCGCTGTTTTCGCCGGACTTGGCCGCCGCGTCGGGAGTCAACGTAAGCCGGATCAGCCTGGAGTTTCTCCTGCTCTTCAGCTTGACGATCCTGGTTTGCCTCAAGTTCCTGGGCGCGCTGCTGGCCGGCGCGTTGCTGATGATTCCCGCCGCCACGGGACGCAGAGTGGCCACGGGCATCAACAGTTTTCTCATGCGGTCCGTGCTGGCCAGCATCGCGGCGGTGGTGGCCGGCCTGCTCATCTCCACCAAGCTGCCGGCATCCGTGAGCGAAGGGCCGATCATCGTGCTGGTGGCAGCCGCTGGATTCGTGGCGGTGACTCTGATGGCCCGCGGACAGCAGTGATGCGACTTTGCCCCTAGATGTGCTTGGGAATCTTCTCGGTGAAAACTTCGTAGCCTTTGTCAGTGACGTGCACGTTGTCTTCAATCCGGATACCGCCAAAGTTCATCATCTTGTCTACGCGGTCCCAGTTGACGTTGTCGCGATGGCGCTTGCGCAGCTCGGGGTCCTGCAACAGCGCCGGTACAAAATAAATACCCGGCTCAATGGTCACGGTGTAACCCGGCTTCAGAATCAGGTCTATGCGCAGGAAGCGCAAGCCCGGAGTGTCACTGCGTTTGCGCCCGGGCAAGTAACCGCCGGCGTCGCGCACGCCCAGACCAACCATGTGTCCAACGCCGTGAGGAAAGAAGAGCGCTTGCGCGTCCTGCTCCAGCAGCGAATCCACGCTGCCTTTGAGCAGACCAAAATCAACTAAACCTTGGGCAATCTGCCGCGATGCGCCCAGATGAATGCTCTTATATTCCGTCCCGGCCACGCACTTCTTCACCGCCGCTTCCTCAGTGGCCAGCACGATCTGGTAAATGTCGGCCTGCTCGGCGCTGAAACGTCCCGACGCAGCATAGGTGCGCGTGACGTCTGAAGCGTAGCAGCCGACCTCAGCGCCGGCATCAATCAGAATCAACTCGCCTGCGCCAAACGCGCGGTGCGACGGCGAGAAGTGAAACACCGCCGAGTTCGGCCCGCCGCCGACGATGGAGTCATACGCGGTTCGGTCGCCGCCATTGCGGAAGAACGCCGCTTCCAGCTCAACCTGTGCCTGCCGCTCGGTGGCGCCCGGTTTCAGAAATGGTTGTACGGCTTCATATCCCGCGCGCGAAGCTTCGGCGGCCTTGCGCATCCGTTCCAATTCAATTTCATCTTTGGGTCGCCGGACTTGATTCAGGCCTTCGCGAACATCGGCTTCCAGCGCCGCGTCCGACGAGATGCCAGCAATGGGGCAACCCAGGTTGGCGACGCGACGGCCCTTGCGTTTTTCCATCCACGGTCCGAAGTCTTCGAACGCGAGGCCTTCGTCGGCGACGGTGGAACCGATCCACACTTTTTCGTCCTGGGTGACGCGGGGAACAAAATCCATCCAGCCGTCCTGCGGATCATAGGCCAGCACACCGCCGGGACGTTCGCGGTCGGTCAGATAAAAATATTCGGAGTGCGCGCGGAAGGAGTAGGTCTGGTCGGCCCGGCCGGGGATAAAGATATAGTCGCCGGAACCGATCACCACGACTTCATCTTTCAAGTTCCACTGCGCAGCGGCTGCTTTTTGCCGGCGCTCAAGATAATTTTTCATGCGCAGGAGTATAGCTGATTCGTGAAAAGGCATGCACGGCCGGAGGCGCAGATCAATTTTGTTCGTTGTCGCTCGGTGAGACAGGAATTCGGGAAAAGCTAACCCATTCCCCAGCCTTGCCCATCAGGTCCGCAGGTCAGCACGGTAACGCCATCTTCCGTGATGGCAATGGTGTGCTCGAAGTGTGCCGCAAGGCTGCCGTCGGCGGTGACGTAGGTCCAATGATCGTCCAGAACGCGCAGGGCTTTGGTGCCCACGGCCACCATGGGCTCAATGGCCACCACCATCCCGGCCTGCAGCTTGAAATCGCCGGAAAAGGGAGAAAAATAATTCGGCACCTGAGGTGACTCCCACATCTGCTGTCCAATGCCGTGCCCGCACAGGTCTTCCACCACGGCGAAGCCGGCGTTCTTAACGTTGCTTTCCATCACGCGGGCAACTTTGTTCCAGACGATGTTGGCCTTCATCTTTCGAATGGCCAGGCTCAGCGTGCCTTCACAAATCTCCAGCAGCTTTTTCGCCTCTGCGCTGATTTCGCCCACCGGCCAGGTGACGGCCGCGTCGCCGCACCAGCCTTGGTAGCGCACGCCGATGTCCACGCTGACAATGTCGCCGTCTTGGAGTTTGCGCGGTCCGGGAATGCCGTGAACGATTTCTTCATTCACGGACACGCACGCGCACGCCGGAAACGGAGGCGCGCCCTGCACCTTGTGTCCCTTGAAAAGGGGCTCGGCGTGGTGGTCGCGGATGACTTTTTCCACGACGGCGTCAATTTCGGCGGTAGTTGTTCCGGCTTTCACCAGCGAGGCGGCTGCCTGGTGCGCTTCCCAGACCACTAAACCTGCTTTCCGCATCAACGCGATCTGCGCTGCGGACTTCTTCTCAATGATCATGCTGGACGAAATTATACCTGAGCGGTCAGGGGCGGCCCGAAGTGGGCTTGGAGAGAGCTTCTTCGGGATCGCAGCGTGCCCAAATGAATAAGATGAGAAAGTCAACCGCTGATTTGCGCGGATAGGCGCTGATTCGAGCAGGAGGCCTCAGAAATCGTGAAGGAATCGCACCGGCAGGAGTGCCGGTGCCACACGGGCATCGAGGGAGATCATCATCTCCATGAATCCGGTTACGATCGTTCACCTCCGGCCTTTCCAATCAGCTGATTTTCATGCTATCTTTGGGTCTGACAACTTCAAAACTGGTCTGCACTTTCCCTCAGCGTGCAGACGAGGTTTGCCCACTCCTCAGTAGCTCAATGGCAGAGCATCCGGCTGTTAACCGGAGGGTTGTAGGTTCGAGTCCTACCTGAGGAGCCAATCTTTTCAGGCGGTTAGCGCGCTTTCCCGAGATCACAAATTCGTCACCTTGGGGAAAACCTTGGGGACCCTGCCAGAATTTGAAGTTAGAATCGAAACAAGGGATGATTCGCTCATGCTTAAAACTTAGGTGGCTCGGTGGGCCGTTGAGTTGCTTCCGCTTGCTCTTTCGCCAAACTGACCTGTCTGCTAGCGTCGCGCGTGCCGCATTTCTGCCTCGCAAAAATCAGATGCAAAAGGAAAACGCCGTAGCGCCAAGTCCGTCCTGCTCCTGCCCGATTTCGAACATGCCAACGACAACGCTAGGAAAAGTCCTGTTCACCCAACAAGTGTGATTCGCGTCACAGCGGTTGCTGGGCCGCTCAGCATACAAAGTAGCACTATGGCCTTTAATCGGGGGTGAAAGATGCGATTGGGCCTGGATGTGGGCAGCTCCAGTGTGAAGCTCGCTGCCGCCTTGGAGTTAGACGAGACGGAAGGCTTGTCCCAGCGGCTTTCTTCCGCCAGTACGTTCCACATGACGCCGCAGATTGCCGGCGCGAACGCACCCACCTTGGTCGTGTCGCACTACAGGCGGTGCCTGGGCGATCCTCTGCAAAGCGCGCTTGATCTTCTTGACGAATTCCGCACCAACTTTTCTGACCTTGAGACCAGCCACGTTTGCATTACCGGCTCCGGCGGGCGGCGCGTAGCGGAGGTCCTGGGAGCAAGCTACGAAAACGAGTTCAAAGCTATCGCCCGTGGCATAGCAACCGTGTGTCCGCAGACTCGCACTGTCTTTGAGATGGGTGGAGAAAGTTCAAAGTACATTCTCATGGATGACCTGGCCTCTGCTGAAGAGGGCAGCAGTTCGGCCCTGCGGCCGCAGGGGGGCATCCTGGATTATTCCGTCAGCGCTGAGTGCGCTGCCGGGACCGGATCGTTTATTGACCAGCAGGCGGCCCGCCTGCAATATCGCGTGGAAGAAATTGGCGCGGTCGTGTTGCAGGCCAGGACGGGCGCGCGCATCGCGGGACGCTGTTCCGTCTTTGCCAAGTCTGACATGATCCATGCCCAGCAGAAAGGCTATCGCACGGACGAGGTACTAAAGGGCTTGTGCGAAGCCGTGGCGCGGAACTTCAAAAGCAACATTGTGAAAGGCAAGAAGGTTATTCCTCCAGTGGCGTTTATCGGCGGGGTCTCGCAGAACGCCGGTGTGGTGCAGGCCCTGGCTCAGGCTTTCCGGCTGGCCCCGAATGACATCATCGTTACGGAGCTCTACGCCTGGATGGGGGCCATTGGCGCTGCTCTACTGGAGCAGCCGGCCGGAAAGAAAGCAGTCCTTTGCACCGTGGACTCTCCTTGCAGCGTGGTTTCCCCGTGCGACATGAACGCTTGCCACCCGAACACCGGCCCAGCTTCCCATGAGCGCCTTTCTCTGGACCAGGTATTGCTCCTGCGCGAGCATTCTGAGGCCTCGCGCACCGATCCGCTGCCTGAAATAGGCGCGGAGAAGCTTCCGGTCTATCTCGGCATTGACATTGGGTCGGTGAGTACAAACTTGGCCGTGCTCGATGAAGGCGGAGGATTGCTCCACGGCATCTACCTGCGGACGGTCGGCCGGCCCATTGAGGTCGTCAACCAGGGGCTGAAGGAAATCGAAGGGCTTTTCGGCGGCCGCATTCACGTTCGCGGCGTAGGCACCACCGGCTCCGGCCGCGAATTGATTGGCGAGTTGGTAGGCGCGGATACCGTGAACGATGAAATCACCGCACACAAGACTGGCGCCATCTTCGTCCACCAGAAGCTGGTACGGAGCTGCGCCACTGGAGCGGCCGCCGTCGGCGACGTGGATACGATTTTTGAAATCGGCGGCCAGGACTCCAAGTACATCTCTATTGACCACGGTGTGGTCGTGGATTTCGCGATGAACGAAGCCTGCGCTGCTGGAACCGGGTCGTTTCTGGAAGAACAAGCCGAGCACCTGGGCATCCAGATCAAGGACCAATTTGCCCGGCTCGCGCTGGGCTCGACGGCGCCCGCGTTCCTGGGAGAGCGCTGCACGGTGTTCATGGAGCGAGACGTCAATTTTGCGCTGCAGCGCGGCGCCAAGGTTGAAGATCTGGCGGCCGGTCTGGCCTATTCCGTGGCGCTCAATTATCTCAACCGTGTTGTGCGCGGCAGAAAGATCGGCGACGTGATCTATTTCCAGGGTGGGACCGCATACAACGACGCGGTTGCTGCCGCTTTTTCCCAGGTGCTGGGCAAGCGCATTATTGTGCCTCCACATAACGGAATCATCGGCGCCATCGGCATGGCCTTGATCGCACAGGAAGTCATTGCCACGCGGCGCCACACCGGCCGCGCAAGCCAGGCAGCCAACGGCCTTTCGACCTTCCGCGGATTTGATTTGAACCAAACGAAGTTTGCCACCCGCGAG
Source organism: Terriglobia bacterium (assembly GCA_020072815.1). Lineage (NCBI taxonomy): Bacteria > Pseudomonadati > Acidobacteriota > Terriglobia > Terriglobia bacterium. The sequence continues at coordinate 164,665 of JAIQGE010000004.1, forward strand.
TTTGTCTGCCAAGCCTGCTCCAACTACTGTGACATGAAAGAAATCACCATTGAAGGGCAAAAGACTTACTGGGGAGACAAGTGTTCAGACAAGTTCCGCAAGCGCACGCGCACCGAGCGCAGGCCGGTGCTTGAGGACTTGTTAGCCTTCCGCGACCGCCAACTCTTCCATGGCTACCAGCCAGGCCACCAGAATGGGAACCGCAAATTGGCGGGCAAAGGCCGGCGCGTGGGCATCCCCCGGGCCATGTTCTTTTATGACCGTTTTCCGTTCTGGCGGCGTTACCTGGAGGAACTTGGATTTGAAGTGGTGGTTTCCGGGCCGACCAACAGCTATTCTGCCGCGCGCGGCGCCGAATTGAGCGTCGCCGAGCAATGCTTCCCTGTGCAGATCGCGCACGGGCACGTGCAGGAACTGCTGGCCGGGACCGCCCAGCGTCCGCCGGTTGATTATGTGTTGTCCCCCAACGTCGTGGACATGGAAGCCCCCTCGTCCACCACTGCCTCGCAACTCTGTCCCTGGAACCAGACGCTGCCCTTCGTCCTGCGGGCCGCTCCGGAGTTCTGTGCGGACTCCACCAAGTTCCTGGCGCCCACGGTGTACTTCCGGCTGGGCTGTGAACACGTGAAACGGCAACTGTCGGAGTATTTCTCCGCTCTCGGAGTGGGCCGAAGGCATAGCGACGCCGCCACAGACGCCGCCTACCGGGCGCAGGCGGCCTTTGCGCAGCGCCTGGTCGACGCCGGGCACGAGGCCTGTGCGCGCCTGCAGCAGACCGGCGCACCTGCGATCCTTCTGCTGGGCAGGGCCTATAACATCTACGATCGCAACAGCAATTGCGACATCCCGCGCAAGCTGCGCGATCTTTACGGGGTCGACGTCCTGCCGCTGGATTTCCTTCCCCTGGATGAGATACCCGGTGAAGACCTGCATGCCAACATGTACTGGCACTCCGGACGCCGCATTATGGCCGCCGGACGGTTCGCCCGCAGCTTTCCCAACCTCCACGTCGTTTACATCACCAATTTCAAGTGCGGCCCGGATTCCTTCATCAAGCATTTTCTGCGCGACGCGACCGACACACCGTTTCTGGTCCTGCAATTTGACGGGCACGGGAATGATGCCGGCTATTTGACGCGCTGTGAGGCTTATCTCGACAGCAAGGGGATTTTACGATGCTCTTCAAGCAACTAGACAGCTGCGCCCGCGTGTCCCCGCCAGTCAAGCTGGCGGGGAGGAAAATCTGGCTCCCGCGGGGGGACGGGGGCGGCACGTTAGTCATGGCCGCGGTGTTTCGGTCCTTGGGCATTGACGCGGAATGCACTCCGCCCTCTGATGAACGCACCCGCGAGCTGGGCGCGCGCCATACCTGTGGCGACGAGTGTTATCCCACCAAAATCACGCTCGGCGACTTCTTGAAAATTCTGGAGCAGCCCGGCGTCGACCAGCACAAAACGGCATTCTTCATGCCCACCAGCCAAGGTCCTTGCCGGTTCGGGCAGTACACACCGCATTTGAAGTCCGTGCTCAAGTCGCTGGGCTATTCCGGCGTCGCCATCGTCGCCCCCGACAGCGAGAATGGCTATGACGATTTCGGCAAATCTTCCACCGCCTTTGTGCGCGGCCTGTGGCGGGCCATTGTTGCCGGCGATCTTATGCTCAAGCTGCTGTACCGGACCCGGCCCTACGAAGTCACCGCTGGCAGCGCCGATGCGCTGTACGAGCAGTGCCTTGCCGACCTCTGCCGTGTTATGGAAACACCTTTTGCCGGCCCCGGCGAACAGATGGAAGCCTTGCGCGACGCCCTTGTGCGCTGCCGCTCTCGCTTCCGCGGCCTGCCGGTGCGTCAGGACGACCGCTTGTTGATTGGCGTCGTCGGCGAAATTTTTTGCCGCTTGAATACCTTCAGCAACAACGATCTGATCCGCCGATTGGAGGCCTTCGGGGCCGAGATGTGGATGAACGATTTCTCCGAATGGATCTGGTACACCAACTGGGAGCAGGCCCAGTTCTTGCGGCTGAGGGGAAGACGGTTCTCCAGCGAGAGCTTCGTGGCCATGTTCCGCAGGCGCCTTCAGAAGCAGGACGAACATGAAATGGTCTCGCTCTTTCACCATGATTTCTTCGGACAGGAAGAGCCGGACGACGTGCAGAACGTGCTCGACTTCGCCACACCTTATTTGCCGTCCCCAGGATGCTCGGGAGAGATGGTCCTGAACGCCGGGAAAGCGGTGTACTTTGCGCGCAAGGGTGTAGACGGGGTGATTGATATCAGTCCGTTCACCTGCATGAACGGAATCATTTGCGAGGCAATTTACCCGCGCATCAGCCGCGACAGCGCGGGCCTGCCCATTCGCAATTTCTACTTTGACGGGACCCAGTCCGACCTGGAAAGAGACATCGGCATCTACTTGGAACTGGCGCGCAATTACCGGCGCCACAAGCCCTGGCCCCGAACCGTCGCCCGATGGCCCGCGGTAGGAGCAAGTTGCGGGTAGCTCGACTTTCGGCTTCCTCCCAGATCCCGGACGAACCGGAAGTTATTCCGGGCCAGAAGTCCTCTCCTGAGAAGTGCTGTTCCGCTGGAACCAAGCGCTCCGATCGCGGTCGGATGACAGAGCACGAAAGTGCTGTTCCAAAACCTCATCAAAACCGTGGCGCTAAATAGTTGAAATTCCAAGCCCGTCGCCAGGGCCGTTTTTAAACCAGGGTTTTGCCGCTTGCAACTTTTGGGACCAACCAAGAGCGTCAAGAGAGCGCTTCCACCGGTGGCGGGACTTGCAGGTGCGGCATGGGACGTCCGGCAAACAGACGTCTGGTTGGTTTGGCCAGCCAGCGCGCCCATCGTGCCGACCACGCGACGCGCGCGCTGTCAGTGGCGATGCCGGTATCGGCGTACATCCGGCGGTAGAGTTTGGAAATCAGGATGAACGCCAGGCGTCCTTTGAGCGAACGCAGGAAACTTGAGCGCTTCCAGATCACGCGGAAACTGTAGAACTGGTCCCACACGCCCTGCGTGCGGCGGCGAATCTCGTCGGCCGCCATGACCGGATGGGTCCAAAACAGTTTGGGCCGGATCGCCTGCGGGATCAGCCATCCGCGGGTGAGGGGGACACCGGCGATGCGGGTCGAGTCGCCCTCCATGGTTTGTTCCCAGCGGGCAAAGTCCACGGTCCCTGGAAACGGCGTGAGCATGACGAACTGCGCGAAGGTCAGCTCCGCTTGCTCGGCCACGGCGGCGGTGGCGGCGAACGTCTCCGGGCGGTCACTGGGCAAGCCGAAGATGAACGATCCCAGAACGTGGATGTCATGCCGGCGGAATTTGCGCAGGCGGTCCACCAGATTCTGTCCGGCGAAGTTGAAATCTTTGTAAACGTCCTTCAACCCTTCCGGTGTTACGGCTTCCACTCCCACCAGCGCGCCGTGGATGTGGGCTGCCTTCATGGCCGCAAGAAACTCCGGATCTTCCGCGGCTTCCATGGTGATCTGGGTAAAGAACACGGTGTCAGACGGAAGCTGGGCCAGGCGCGCCATCAGTTCGAAGCGTTCCGCCCGGATGCTTTTCAGTTCGTTCAGCCGGGCGGTGTTGTTCTGCCGCGAAGCCAGCTCCATGTCAGTCAAAGTGACAGGATAAAAATTGTCATCGGCAAGCGCGATGAAGCGGAAACCCAGGCGGCGCAGGTGGACGATCTCTCCTAACACGGAGTCAGAGGAGCGCTGGCGGGGGCGCTGGCCGTCCGTACGCCAGACGGAGCAGAACGAGCAGTGCTTGGGGCAGCCCCGCACAGTTTGCACGGAAGCCCACATATAACGGTTGGGAGGGAGCAGGTCCCAGCGCGCGGGCAGAAATTCCCGGCCTTCAATCCGGCCGCCCACATAGATCGGCTGCGGAGCGCCGTGAGCGCAATCCTCCAGCACGCTGGCCCATGCCAGGTCGCCATCGCCTTTGACTACGGCGTGGGCGCCGCCCAGTTCCATGGCCTCTTCGGGATAAAGCGTGGCATGAATGCCGCCAAAAACCACGTAAGCTCCCCGCTGGCGCGCCATTTTTCCGAGCTCATAGCCCCGCAGAGCGTTGCCGGTATGGACCCCAATGCCCACCACATCACCGGGCTCGATCATCAGTGGATCGGTGGTGGCCAGAGTTTCATCCACCAGATGAGGTGTGCCGTACGATGCGGGCGTGGCTGCGGCCAGCACATAAAGCCAGCGCGGAGTAATGACGGCAGTTCCAAACGACACATTGCTCGGATTAATTAAATGGACTTTCATGAGTGGCAGCAGCTCCTTGGGGGCAGGTTGCGATGAAAGATCAATTTCGGGCGGGATAACTTTGAAAAATGATCACTTGACGCTCAACGTGCCGTTGCGGTCAGCCGTTGTTGCGAGAAAGGCGCTGTTTTCAACAAGTCCATGCTTGCCAATCCAGGAGCACGGATGCGTCTTTAGTCCATCCGATCATACTCCTCCGCTGGCCGTTTGCTCGCAAAAAGCAGGGCCGCATTCAAGAGGAGAGCAGCTTTGCGGGGCGCCAATCACGGCGCGACCGCGGTGAGTATGATGTTCCACGCCAACAAAAGCTGTGCAATATTGCACAGTTGCGCCACTTCGCTATGCGTATGCTTCCTACAGCCGAGAGAATCAACGCAGCAGCAAGTTTGGCGAAGAGCCGAATGAAGGAGACAAACACATGAGCGCGACCGTAACCGATTCGGAACCACAGGCAATGCCGGAGGCCCAACCCAAACCTGAAAAGCGCGCTGCCGCGCATTCCTCCGTGGACAAATTTGCCGAAGCCCGCAGGGCCAAGAAGAAGCAGAGGCGCGTGACACACCGGAACAAATTGAAAAGATCAAACACCGGAGGCTGATCGGACATTAAGAGCTTGACCATGAGAACGGGGGAGCCACGTGAGATTGTTTTCTCCGTGACTCCCCCGTTTGGTCTGTTACGCGGTGTTGTTTCTGCTCCGCGGTTTAGATGTGGAGCTGAAGAACTTCTCCGGGCAGCCGCATCTTCTTGGAGCCAGGCTTGACAGATACCGGCACCAGATTGGAAACGTCCACGGGCATCACGCGCGGTTCCTTTTGCAGGTCGCCAGAAACGCGCTCGCGCCGGATCTTCAGTTGCAAGCCCCGCTCCAGCGCGGCCAGATCAGAACGCTCCAGCGGAGTAAAGAAGGTGATGGCGTTGCCGGCAAGGCCCATCCTACCGGTGCGTCCCGCGCGATGGATAAAGTCTTCCGTCACGGCGGGCAGATCGTAATTGATCACCTGGGCAATGTTGTCCACGTGGATGCCGCGCGAGGCCACATCCGTCGCCACCAGCACTTTGGATTTTCCCTGCTGAAAAGCGGCCAGCGCGGCGTTACGCTGCGGCTGCGAGCGGTCGCCGTGAATCACTGAGACGCGCACGCCGGAGCGCTCCAGTTTATCGGCCACACGCTGCGTGGCGCGTTTGGTCCGCACAAAGACCAGGCTGCGTCCGTCTTCGCCTTCAATCAGGCGCTTCAGCAGAGCCAGCTTCTGATCAGCCGGAACTTCATAGGCCGTCAAGTCCACGCTCTCAGACGCTTTGCGGGTGGAACCGAAAGCCAGCCGGACAGGATGCTTCAGGTAGTCTTCCATCAGGTGGGCGACGGAAGGATCAAGGGTTGCTGAGAAGCACATGGTCTGGCGCGCGCGCGGCAACTGCGCCACGATCCGGCGAATCGCCGGGATAAAGCCCATGTCCAGCATGCGGTCGGCTTCGTCCAGCACCAGGGTGTTGACATTTTGCAGGTGGAACATGCGGCGGTCGAGCAGGTCTTCAAAGCGGCCAGGAGTCGCGATGACGAGTTGTGCGCCTTTTTTTAGTAGATCAATCTGGCTGCGTTCGGAGCTTCCGCCAATCAGCAGCGCTGCCGCCGGCAGCTTTTTGCCGCGAAGATGTTCAAATTGTTTGTTGATCTGCATCGCCAGTTCGCGCGTGGGAACCAGCACCAGCACCTGGACGCCCTTGGTGGGCTTGGCCAGCAGCCTTTCAATAATGGGCACCAGGAAAGCCAGCGTCTTGCCGGTCCCGGTCTGTGCCGTAGCCAGAATGTCTTTGCCCAAAATGGCGTGCGGGATGGCCGCAGCCTGGACTTCCGTAGGGTTTACAAATTGGGCCGCAGCAAGGCGGTCCTGTAGATAGGGAGATATTGGTAGTTCGGTAAAGCGAACCATTCGTTTCGTTTTGCTCTCTTGGTCGGCGCCGGTCCGGCGAGACGTTATCAAACGTCTGGGCAGAGTGATCTCATGCCGATTAAGTTGATTTGTTTGCTGAAGATACCCGGGGAAAATTGAATCGGGGAAGTTCCGGACCAGATCTCGATCTCGGCAGCCCTGAAACCAGGAACCTAAAGCAAATACAGTGTAGCACAAAGGGTGCAGTGGGCGCGAATCGCGCCTTGCTCTCAGCTCTCCCTTCCGATCCACGATTCGGAATCAGTGTCATCAGCGTGGATCAGCAGTGAGGTTTCTGCTTTTCCGATCCCGGCGATAACGCGCGATTTCCGCGATCACGGCGATTCTTCCTCTTGCTTTGCCTTCCGATCAGTGTCATCAGCGTTCATCTGCGGTAAGGTTTTTTGCTTTTCGTCGCCTGCGATACGTGCCCGCGTCGGCGTGCTACCATTTTTCTTTTCGGGAGATCTATCGTCATCAGAGCGAGTCCTATGAAAACCATTGGCCTGATCGGCGGCATGAGTTGGGCGTCCACCATTGAGTACTACCGTATTCTGAACCAGACGGCCCATGCGCGGCTGGGCGGCCTGCATTCCGCCAAGGTCCTTCTCTATTCCGTGGACTTCCAGGAGATTGAGCCGGCCATGCGTGAAGACCGCTGGGCCGACGCGGCGCGCATCCTGGTGGACGCGGCCCGTCGCCTGGAAGCCGGCGGCGCCGACCTGCTCTTGCTCTGCACCAACACCCTGCACAAAGTGGCCGGCGAAATTGAACGCGCCACGCGCCTTCCCTTCCTGCACATTGCCGACGCCTGCGGTGAAGCCATCGTCGCGCGCAAACTCAAAAAAGTCGGTCTGCTGGGGACGCGCTTCACCATGGAACAAGACTTCATCTCTTCGCGCCTGGAACGCCGATTCAATCTGGAAGTCCTGGCGCCCGACGCCGCGCAGCGCGAATCGGCCAACCGCATCATCTTTGAAGAACTGGTGCACGGAAGAATCCTGCCGCAGTCCAAGGCCGACTACCTGGAGATCATCCGCGGGCTCACCGGTCGCGGCGCGGAAGGCATCATTCTGGGATGCACGGAGATCGGCCTGCTCATACAGCAGGCAGACGTGGCGGTCCCGGTGTTCGACACCACGCTCATCCACGCCCTGGCGGCGATGGACCTGGCGCTGGCGGGGGAGCCCGTTGCCGCAAAGCACTGAGCCCTCTCCAGTCGCAATAAATCGGACCAACACTCAGCCGAGGGCGGCTGTGCCACACGAGCCAATCAAGCCATGTACTAATTCCTGCTGGCTATAGCGAACAAAATACAGTATAATGGGTGGATTTTCTCAGAACCGGCTTTTGCCATGTTGAGTTCTGCGTGCGGCCAAGGCCTGGGGCGTGCCCGACTCGGCGAACAGCCAGGGGATGCCATTGGGATGAATCGAACAAAGCCTTTGGAATCCTAGTTGAAGGGAGGCGGCAGGGGGAGGGAGAAGAATCGGGTGATCTGGTGATCGGGTCATCGGGTGATCGGAGAACCTTAAACCCGCGCCAAATTGGGATGTGTCGCGTAAGCCCTTTAGATCTTGGGATGGAGAGGGAGGGGAGGGGAGGGGAGGGGAGGGGGGCAAGAGATTGCCAAGAATGCCAAAACTGCCAAAGATCGCCGGGATTGGGTGCGGCGAGTCGTCGAAGATCGCTTCTGCTGGGAACACCACCGCGATCCTCTGCGTATCAAAGGCAGGCCAGAACACGATCTGATACGCCAGAAGGCCGTTGGGGGCGGATACACTGTCAGCGCAAGCTATACTCGTCAACGCAGGTATTCGGAGAGACTGCTTGGAAGATCAACAAACAGGGGCACTTGTCCGCCGATGTCTGGCCGGCGATTCCGCCGCCTGGGAGGAGATCGTCCGCCTGCAGAACCGCCGGATTTACAACCTGTGCTACCGCTTCACCAGCTCTCCCCATGACGCCGAAGACCTCACGCAGGAAGTTTTCATCCGCGTGTACCGCACGCTGGGCAGCTATGATGTTGAAAAAGGGGCATTTAGCACCTGGCTGACCACCCTGGCCCGCAACCTTCTGGTGGACCACTTCCGGCGCAGCAAGCAGGACCGCGTGACCGACTCCCTCGACGCTGGCATCACGGAAGAAGAAGATTCGCCCACCATGCTCAACCGCATTCCCGACCGCGGTCCCGCCCCGGACGACCGCCTGGCCAGCAAAGAGACGCAAAAAATGGTCCAGTTGGCCCTGGGCCGGCTGTCCCCTGACCTGCGCGAGGCGGTGATCCTCCGCGACCTGCAAGATATGGATTACAAAGACATTGCCCAGGTGCTCAAGGTGCCGGAAGGCACCGTAAAATCGCGCATCAACCGGGGAAGAATGGAACTAGCGCGATTACTTTCTCGTAATAAGAAGCAGGCAAGCCAATGACCAAGAATTTCCAAGACGAGCTTCAGTGCAGCCAGTTCGAGGCGCTGCTGGCCGACGTTCTCGATAGCGTCGGCCACGGCGAAGGCGATAGCAGCACTCTCCCGGCCGGCGTCCGGCAGGCCTTTGACGCTCATAGCCGGAGTTGCCCGCAATGCGGTCCGCTGTACGCTGAGACCCGGGCCGGCATGATGCTGTTGCGCTCCATGGAAACTGTGGAGCCGCCCCGGAACCTGGTCCACAACATCCTGGCAACCACCAGCCTGGAAGGCAAGGAAAAGGTGGTACTCGGCGCCACGGATGCCCCGCGCGAGAAGGCCGGCTGGCTGGCCGGCATCCGCCGTTCGCTGAGCTACGCGCCCATGCTCATGCGTTCACGCTTTGCCACTTCCTTTGTGATGGCGTTTTTCTCGCTGAGCGTGACGCTGAGCCTGGCGGGTGTGCGGGTGGGCGATATCGGCAAGATTGACTGGCATCCCAGCGCGCTGCGCAAATCCGTGGTCTTGCAGTACACCCAGGTGGAATCCAAGGTCGCGCGCTATTACGACAACATGCGGCTGGTCTATGAAGTTGAGTCCCGCGTACAGGGACTCAAGAAAGCAGTCGCGCCCAGCGGCGAAGGCAAGAAAGACGACGACGACACCAACAAACAGGAGCAGCAAAACCGCAACACGCCTCCTGATACCAGCGGGCAACCGCAGCCCCATGACACCTACAGCCAGGAGCGTGACAGCACGCCCCAGCTGGCCCAGACCGGACTCGCCAGGACGCCCAGTGGCAGCCTGATGGCCAAATCTACAACCAGAAATGATGAAGGAGCCTCACTATGAACTGCGCCGTACACTCTGAAACCCCGGCAGTAGCGTTCTGCCGAACTTGCGGGAAGGCGCTGTGTGAAAACTGTAAGCGCGATGTGATGGGAGCCGTCTATTGCGAACCCTGCATCGCCGTCCGTTTGCAGACCCCGCCGCCTCCTGTTCCCGTGGTGGTGCCGGCTGTTCCCGGCGCACCCAATCCCGGCATCGCGGCATTTCTGGGATTCATTCCCGGCGTGGGCGCCATGTACAACGGCCAGTTCGCAAAGGCTTTCATCCACGTAATGATGTTCGTGCTGGCGATTGTGGCCACCAGCAACATCTCCGATTGGTTCGGTTTCGCCATCCCCTGCGTTGTGTTCTACATGGTCTTTGACGCGTTCAAGACCGCGCAAGCCAAACAGATGGGCTTGCCGGCGCCGGACCTGCTGGGGATTGACAAGATGTTTGGCCTGCAGGAATCGCAACCCCAGCCGCAGCCGGGAGCGACGGCCGCGGTCGCAACAGGCGCACTCCCGGGTACGCCACAGCCACAGTCTGATCCGCTGTCGGGCGCGCCGACGGGAGCGATCGTCCTGATCGCCCTGGGAGCGATCTTCCTGTTCAAGACCGTTTTTTACATTGAGATGCACCGCATCTTGCCGGTGTTCTTGATCGCCCTGGGCCTGTGGATCGCCTACAAGCGCACGGCGCAAAAAGGATAATCACATGCCGACCTACACCTACAACAGAAGTTGTTCGTGCAACCGATGCCGGCTGCAAGGGCTCATGGGAGCGGCTTTGATCATCACCACGGGCGTGCTGGGCCTGCTGCACTACTCGACCCGGTTTAGCTTTGGCCAGCTTTCGCCGGTTTATCTGCTGGTGGTCGGGGCGATGATGCTGCTGGGCCGTACCGCTTCCACGGAAGGCCATATTCCTCTGGTGAGCCAGACCGCGTTGGCGACTCCACCGCCGGGATACGCTCCGCAGGAGTGGAGCGGGCCGGGCACTCCGCCGCCTCCGGCTTCGGCCGGGACGCCAGCCAATGACGCAAACATGAACGACCCACAGGTGAAATCATGAGCACTCTCAGTCCCGTACCCCAATATCCGCCGCCACCGCAGAAATCGCGTTCCATGGTTGGGCCGCTGATCCTGATCGCTCTGGGCGTGCTCCTTATGCTGGGCACCATGGGCATGATCTCCCTCCGCGGTTTTGGGATTTGGTTTGCCCGTTACTGGCCGGCAGTGCTCATTGTCTGGGGCGCGGTCAAGCTGGCGGAATACTCCTGGGCCCGGCAAAAAGGCGAGCAGCCTTCGCGCTTGGGGGCCGGCAGCATCGTGCTGGTTGTGTTCTTTGTTCTGATCGGCATCAGCGCCACCAGCCTGTCGCGCGTGGACTGGCACGGCTTGCACTCGCAGTTCAATATTGACGACGACACGAATGATTTCTTCGGCCTCATGGGAAATTCCTATGAATTCACTGACACTCTGGCCCAGCCGGTTGCCGGTGGAACAGAGTTCAAAGTGCTGGCGCGCCGGGGCAGCATCAAAGTCACACCCAGCGCTGACGCCCAGGCCCATCTGGTCGTCCATAAGACGCTGAGAACCGATACACAGGAGGGCGCCGATAGTCTCAATACATCCACGCGTCCCAGCTTTGTCCAGCAAGGCAGCCTGTGGATTCTGGACGCCACCGGCAGCAACTTTGAACGCGGACGTTTTGACCTGGACTTGCAATTGCCGCGCAACGCCGCGCTCTCGCTCTCCACGCGCCGCGGTGACATCACCGTCTCCAATCGCGACGGCGCGCTAGACATCTCCACCGACCACGGTGACGTCAGCCTGGACCAGATCAAAGGCAACGCATCACTGCACATGAGGGGCGGCACAGTCACGGTGAAGGACGTTAGCGGCGACGTGCAGGTTGACGGCACGGTAGACGACGGCAGTGTCTCCGGCGTGGGAGGGTCGCTGGACTTTAATGCCGGTTACAACGGCGAGATCCAGCTCGCAAAAATCGGCAAGCAGCTTCATTTCAAATCCGTGCGGACCACCTTGCAGGCGCCCAAACTTGATGGCGAAATCAATATGTCGCGCGGCAACATCCGCGGCAGCTCCGTCACCGGCCCCTTCCGGTTGGAGACCCGGTCCAACGACATTCGACTGGAAGACGCTTCCGGCGACGTCCACGTGGACAACCGCAACGGCATTGTGGAAGTCAGGACCAAAGCTCCGCTGGGGAGCATTGACGTGACCGACAGCCACGGCGATATTACCGTGGACGTGCCGGCCAGTGCGGGCTTCCAACTGGATGCGGAAAGCACCAACGGCAACATTACCGCGGAGTTTACCGGGATCAACGTGGATAGCCAGCAAAGAAATGCCACGGCCCGCGGGACGGTCGGCAAGGGCGGGCCCACGATGCGCTTGCGATCAGATCGCGGCACCATTCAGATCAGGAAACAGTAGAAGAACGGTAGTTGGCTGTTGGCTGTTGGCTGTTGGCTGTTGGCTTTTTGGTATTTGGCGAAGGTTGCTGTCTTTGCGCTTTAGCTAAGAGCCAAAGGCCGAAAGCCAATAGCCAGTTGCCAGTACTAATTACTAAGTACCAATTACTAAGTACCAACTACTTGCTCTTCCGCTCCGCCAGCTTGGAGTCTACGATTTCGCACGCCCGTTCCGCCACCTGGTCGAGCGTCAAATGCGTGGAATCAATGTGCACGGCGTCCGGCGCGGGCTCCAGAGGCGAACTGGCGCGGGTGCGGTCCCGATGGTCGCGCTTGTGTAACTCCACCAGTACCGTTGTCTCGTGTTCTTCTGCGACCCGATTCTGCTGAAAGCGCCGTGAGCCGCGGATTTCCGGTTCAGCGTCAAGGAATATCTTGACCTCCGCGTTAGGGAAGACTTTGGTTCCGATATCGCGCCCTTCCATGACGATTCCCCCGCCTTCGCCCATGGCGCGCTGGTGGGCCACCATCCATTCGCGCACCGGCGGATGCACGGAGACTCTTGAGGCCGCGTCGGTCACGTCCTGCTGGCGCACGCGGTCGGTGACGTCCCGGCGGTCGAGCACAACCCGGTTGCCTTCCGCACGCGGCAGCAGTTCGATCTGGGACGCCTGCGCCAGTTCAGCCAGCGCAGCTCCGTCATCGAGCGAAGCGCCGGTTTCAATCGCCTTGAGCGCCAGAGCGCGATACATGGCGCCGCTCTCAATATTCACGTATCCATACTTGCGGGCCAGCAGCGCAGCCAGCGTGCTCTTGCCCGAGCCGGCGGGACCGTCAATAGCGATCACCATCTTGCGTGGCGCGGAAGCGGAGGCCTCAGGCGCAACTTCGCTGGGCGCGCGGTCCTTGGCGCTAGACATGCGTCCGCCTCCGCGGTTCCACAACCGGCGCCAGTTGGATGAAAGTCTTGGCGCCCACGGTGATGAAGCTGAGTTCGCGCGCAGCCAGCAGCGCGTTCATGGCTTCGCGAACCTTCGACCGCGGCGTGAGATGAGAAAGAAACTGTTCGAGCTCATCCTGCGTGGCGGCGATCGCCGTCTCCAGATACTTGCACAGCAACGCGGACACGGCTTCCGGCGCGGAAATTTCCACGCCTTCCCGCACCGCGCCGGGCGACCAGCGGTAAAACACGTCCCAGAACGAACCCTCCGTGGCGTTGTAATCCACGCGGGTGATTTTCAAGATGGTCCACAGCTCGCTCAGCGCGTTGTCCAGCGCGGCGATGCTCGTCTCCCGGCCCACCGCTTCCTGCAGCTGCCCCTTGCTCAGGGGACCGTGTTTCTGCAGCGCTTCGAATACGCGTCCGGAAAGTTGCGACACCGCGGCGCCCTGGGCTTTGGTCTTGGGCGGCGCTTTGGGATTGCGGTCACCCACCAGCGCATAGAAGAAAGGAAACAGCGAAGCGGCCACGATCAGGCTGGCGTCGCCGAACAGGTGCAGCTCATACGCACCCCGCTCCCGCAGCAGCCGGACCATCAACTCCGTGGCTTGCTGCGCGCGCGGATCAGCGAAGGCGTGCCTGGCGTCTGGCAGGCCGTCCGCCGTACCCACGTAGGCGCCCATGAACGTTGGCAGCGCGGGCAGCGTGCGTTCGGGATACAACAGGCAAAAACCCACGTCCTCAAGAAAAGCGCGCGCCTGCTCCAGCGTGCGGACCGGATCGCCCTGGAGCCGCCATTTGTGCGCCCGTTGCTGTTGCAGTTCTGGTTCAGTCATAGGTTGATGATCGACGCCCTTGCTGTGCGTTCGACTTACGGCCAGCGCTGCGCCCCGTACAGCATCCTGACGATTTCAACAACACTTTCCTTTACACGATACACCACGACGAACGGGAGCGGAGGAAACACCGGCTCCGTATTCGGCTGTAGGTCAATTCAAATTCTGGCTAGATTTTCTTCAAGACCATTTTCTTCAGGACCATCATGCACTCTAGGCTGTGTCATCCTGAGCGGAGCGACGCTGCGCAGCATGGCGTCGCGCAGTCGAAGGACCCCGAGAATCCTTCCCCGACCATGCGGCTTCAGTGAGTTCTCACGACGCACACTCCCTCTCTCTCCTGTGTGGGCGGTTTTGGGATCCTACTCATTGGAGCGGTCCTCCCAGAAATATAAGAAGACACTGGCAATTGCGCTGATTGCCAATGACTCGATAATTGTCCCCAAGATCGGCTGGCCAAGTGCGTGGAGTTTGCGGAGTGAATCGAAAGCAATGAAGACGAAAAACAATATTCCGACCTCCGCAAGCCATTTTGCAAGCTTGAATTTTCTCATCAATGCCACCTTGATCGCGTCATTTCGCTTTAAAAACGGCCCGCTGACCTCAAATCCGCTTGAACGCCTTCTGTATCTCTTTCACAGAATACCGCAGCACCACCGGACGCCCGTGCGGACACGTCATCGGACACTCCGTTTTGGCCAGTTCCTGCAGCAGCCACTCCATTTTGTTTTGTTCCAGCGGCATGTTGATCTTGATGGCCGCGTGGCAGGCGATGCTGGCGGCGATCCTCGCCCGGATCTTCTCCAGGTTCAGCGCCTGCTCTTCCTGTTGGAACTGGTCGAGCAATTCCAGCAGCATCTTTTCGACGTCCGCAGGCGGCACGCCCGCCGGGGCAGTCTTGACGGCCACCGTGCGCGCTCCAAACAGCTCCGCTTCAAAGCCGTTGCGGCGCAGCTCTTCAGAGATTTCAGTAAACACCGCCTGCTGGCCGGGCGAGAGTTCCACGATCAGCGGCATGAGCATGCGCTGGCCCTCCTGCGACGCCTGGCTGCGGCTGCGCTCGCGCAGGATGCGTTCAAACAGGACGCGCTCGTGGGCCACGTGCTGGTCAATGATCCACAGGCCGTCCGCGTTCACGGCCAGGATGAACGAATCGCGCACCTGGCCCAGCGGTTTCAGGCTGGCGAGCACCAGCGCGTCTGGGATTTCCTGCGGTTCGTCGGCCAGCACGTTGCCGCAGGCATCGCCGTGGCCGTTCGTCTTCCACGTAAGTACCGGCGCGGCAATCGGGCCAAAGCCGCTCACCGCGGCGTTGGCTTCAATGGGGATCGGCGCGCCGGCAAACTGCAAACGCCCGCTCATTGGAAGCTGCGCCGGGGCCTGCAGGGAGAACTCATCGCGCGCGCCGGATGGCAAGGAAGCGTTGTCCGCCGGCCCGCCGGCCACGCCTTCATCGGCCATGCGTGCTCCCGGCGTCAGTCCCGGAGCCGCCGTGGGCTGCGCGTGAATCTCGCGGGTGAACTCCGGCACCGGACGCGCCTTCATCAGCGCCGCGCGCACCGAGTCGCGCACAAAATCATGCACCAGGGAATGCTGGCGGAACCGCACCTCCGTCTTCGACGGATGGACGTTGGCATCCACTTCCGCATTAGGCAGCTCGATGAACAGCAGCACCACGGGAAACACCGTGGGCGGAAGGATGTTGCGGTACGCCTCGGTCAGCGCGTGTTGCACCAGGCGATCGCGGATCAGCCGGTTGTTCACGAAAATGAAGATCGAGTTGCGGTTCAGCTTCTGCACTTCCGGCTTGGAGATGAAACCGTGCAGGCGCATGTCACCCGGCACTGGCGGCTGGTAATCTTCGTCGCGGCGCCAGGGCGGCGGTTCAGGGATTCCCACCCGCTCCAGCTTCACGGTCGCCGCAAGAGGAACAAGCTGGTCCAGGGTTTCGCGGCCAAAGACCTGGTAGATGCGCTGCGCGTGCGACTCCACCGGCGCCGCCACAAGCATGGCGTTGGTGGCCGAATGCAATTCAAAATGTTTTTCCGGATGCGCCAGCGCATAGTGCGTGACCAGCGACGCGATGTGCGAAAGCTCCGTGGACTCGGCCTTCAGAAATTTCTTGCGCGCGGGAGTATTGAAGAACAAATCGCGCACGGCGATGGACGTCCCCTGCGGCAGCCCGGCGTCTTCCACCCGGAGGATCTTGCCGCCGGCAATCTCCAGCACGGTGCCGCTGTCTTCTTCCGGCGCGCGCGTCTCCAGCAGCATGCGCGAGACGCTGGCAATGGAGGGCAGCGCTTCCCCGCGGAAGCCCAGCGTGTGGATGTTCAGCAGGTCTTCGGCGTCTTTGATCTTGGACGTCGCGTGCCGTTCGAAGGCCAGCAGTGCGTCGTCGCGCACCATGCCGCAGCCGTTGTCGGTGACCTGGACCAGCTTCCGTCCGCCGGCTTCCACTTGCACGCGGATGCGCGTGGCCCCGGCGTCCAAAGAATTTTCCAGCAGCTCCTTTAACACGGACGCGGGACGCTCCACCACTTCGCCGGCGGCGATTTTGTTGGCGACGTGTTCTGAAAGAACGTGGATGCGGCCCATGTGAATCTTAATTTAACCACAAAGGACACGAAGGCACACAAAGAAGGCAAACGCGGCGCGTGCTGCTACGCGGCTCCGCCAACTTAAGCAAGATGCATTTGCAACTCGAATCCGAGACGGCTTTGCGCACAGCTGGATCGTGCAGTCTACAAGAAAAAAGGGGGCACTCGCCTCCGTGCCCCTCTGTGTCCTCTGTGGTGAAGGCTCTACTTTGCCGCCAGCGCCGGCGCCGGATAGTTTGGCAGTTTTTCCTTGGTGCGGTTGGAGCGCTGGATTTCCAATTCGTCAAACAGCAAGGACGGCGCAACGATGGAACTGGGCAACGGCTCCGAACGGTTGTAGACATAGACGTCATTGCCGGCGGCGACGATACCAGTCCTCAAAGCGCGCGTATCCAGCAGGTGGAAGACCGCGCCGCGGACCAGTTCCATGTGGCCATCGTTCACGTACACGCGCCACAGCAGACGCGGCGTCAACTGCGGCCCGGTGGTCTCCACGTAATAACCGTACGGACGGCCCTGGTCCTTGCACATGGCGATCAACTTTTTCTTCAGTTCTTCAAAGCTCACCCCGTTGGCGGCGCTGAAAATCAAATTGGAGATTTGCGAGCGCGGCGGTCCGGCCAGCGACGTGCGCCCGTGGCCGTTGGAATGCGGAAAGTCGCGGATGGGCTCCCGTCCTAGCAGGTAGTTGGTCAGTACGCCCTTGTCAATCACCGTGACCGTCTGGGCGGCCGTGCCTTCATCGTCCACGTCATAGCTGCCGGCCAGCGTCTGCCCGTCAATTTTCTTCGACCGGGGATCGTCCACCACGGTAAAGAAGTCCGGCAGCACCCGGCTCTTGTACGCGGAAGCAAAATCGCCGCGGGTGCGCGCTGAGTTCCCCAGCTCCGGGCGGATGCCCAGCACGTTGGGGACGATCAGGCGTTCAAACAGTGCGGTCGCCGCGTCGGCTGAGAACAGCACCGGGCCGCGATATTCATCTTCCGCCAGCGGCGCCTTGCGCAGCGCGGCAAAGGTGGCGATCAGCCGCTGCGTATCTTTTTCCGCTTCTTCCGGTTTGGGCAGTTCTTCCGGCCGGGTGACCACGTATCCTTGGCTGCGCTCCAAGCGCATAGCGTCGTCCGCCTGGGCAGAGCCGGAGAACCCATAGGTATAAACGGCCTTGCCGTTGCGCGTGATGGCCCCTTCCGTGTTTACGTAATAACGGTTCAGTACCCGGACATTGAAGAACGCGCTGGAGTTGTCCAGACTTGGGTCGCGACGGAACAAGTCAGAGTTGGCGCGAACGCGCTGTTTCCACGCGCTAAAATCCAAGTCCAGCTTGGCCGGCTCGTGGACGGACGGCGTGGGCTTCTCCTGGGCAAAGTCGGCGACTTCGCTTTCCGTCTGCAGGTTTTTCAGCGCGGCCTGTTTTTCGCTGAGCCCGCCCAGCGCGGACTTGTACGCTTTGTCGGTGGCCAGCCAGAGCTGGCGGCGCAACGCCATTTCCTGGTTGTCAATGGGCAGCCCTTCCACCGTGCCCACGCCTTCGCCGTAATAGCTGTCCTGCTTGTAGTCGCCAATGCGGACCACCACACGCACCACGCGGACCAGGTTGGTATGGTCGCCGCGCAAAGCTCCCAGCGTGGCCTCCGCGGAAAAATCTCTGAGCTCAGTCACTTGATAATCAATGTAGTAAGGACGCTGCATCTCGCCCAGTTGTAGTTTTTCCTGGGAACGCCTCAGTTCGGTCAGCATGGCCTTGAGCACCGGATCGCCATGATCATCGGTTGCGATGGCCGATTTGTCGTCGGCCAAAGCCAGCGAGGTCAGCGAAACCGCGAGCAGAGCAAAGATCAAAATGGATTTGCGCATTAGCGGGCCTCCTTTTTCGCGTCGCCGTCACCAGCTTTTTCCGGCCCCGGTGGCGGCAGGACCGGAGGCCGGTCATGCCCCTGCGCGACTTTCTGGACTTCAATCTCTGAGAACAACATGGCGGGAGCGGCGGCAGCCACCGGCACCGAGCCCGATTCAGCGCCACACTCTCCGTTGAACACATCCATCTTCTGGCCCGTCAATTCAATGCGGCTGAGCGCGTTGCGCGGCGTGCCGATAATGTCCACGCCGCGGACCAGTTCGTCCGGACGGCCATCCGGATAAACTTTCCAAACCATAAGCGGCATCACCTGAAAGGCCTGCGGCATGTTGCGCATGGTCAGCGTGAACCCGCCGGCAATGTCTTCAAAGTACAGCCCAAAAGGCTTGCCCTGTTTTTTCACTTCGTCAATCAGAGCCTGGCGAAGCTGGTCGTCAGGAATGCTTTTGGTGGAGCGCACGATCAAATTCCCTTGCCGGCCCACCGGCATCATGCCATCCTGCGCGCGCCCGTGGCCGTTGGAATGCTCAAAACCCTTCACCGGCATGCGCGACATCAAAAACTGTTTCAGCACGCCGTTCGAGATCAGCTCCACTCGCTGGCTCTTCTCGCCTTCTTCGTCGTAGCCGTACTGGCCGCTCAGTTCGACGCCGCCCAGCGTGGCCAGAGTGGGATCATCTTCCACGCTCAGGAACGCTGGGAGCACGCTGTGGCCCACGTCCTTGGTAAACGTCTGGCCTTCATTTTCGCCACGCTGGCGCTGCCCTTCCAGGCGGTGTCCAACCACTTCATGGAAGAACACGGCGGCCGCGCGTCCGGAGAGCAAGGCCGGGCCGTTGAACGGCTCTACGATGGGCGCTTTCTTCAGCTTCTGCAGGTCCTGCGCAATCTTTTCGATCTTGGCGGCCATCACTTGCTCGGACGCGAGCTTGTCAAACGTCGAAGCGTCAAAGGTTTCCGACCGCGCCAGGTCCATGCCGTCCGACGATCGCGTGCTGCCCAGGGCCAGCACGCGAATCAGAACACGCCCGTCCACAATCTTGGTGCCTTCGCTGGAGACGAAATACCGTTTGCCGTCCTGCACCAGCAGTATGATGTTGGAGCGTTCAATGTCTGGATACTTGGAGAAGATCGCTGACAACCGCCGCACCCGGTCTTCCCACTCGCGATGATCAAACACCGGCGCAGCCGCCATCTTGCCCGCGAATACCTGGGGTTTTTCCGTGGTAAAGTCCGGCGACGCATCTTCTTCTTCCGCGCGCACCTTAGTGTTGGTCTTTACCTCCAGATAAGCCTGGGCGGCCCGTTTGTACATGCGGTCCGTGTTGAGCCACAGCACGCGCGCAATGGCGTCTGCCCGGTCGTCCAGCGGCAACGCCGTGGTGACCACCGAATGGAAGCGGTTCTCACCGTGCGTGTTGTCCAGGTCCCGGCTGCCCACGCGCACGGAAATATCCACCGAGCGTTCATGCCGGTTGGCGTTGGCCAGAAGCGCGCCGTTGCTGGCGGCAATGACCAGGCTGGAATCGTCGCTGGCCGCGTAGCTGATGAAGTACGGCGCCGGGTCCGCCTTGCTCAGCGACGTCATGGCGCGGTCCATCTCCTGCTGCAGCGTGCGCAGCAAAACCGGATCAGGGGTGGAACTGGAGCCGGCCTGGGCAAAAACCGCCGGAACGGGCAGGACCAGTAATACCAGTCCGAGGAATAAAGACTTGAAAGAAGACATGGTAGCTATGAGTTTACATTAAGCGGTAGGGGCGGGGAATGTTACCGATGTTCGGTAACAGCCAATTTCACCGCAAAGGACGCAAAGGGCGCAAAGGAATTGGGATCACAAGCCGCTCACTACCCGCCGGATACCGTCACGCAAGTGCAGAGAATTGAAATTGATGAGGATTCCCAGCTTTTTGGTGCTGAGCTTCAAGTAAGACAAAACCTGGGCGGTATGGATTGCCGCGAGTCCGTCTACTGATTTCACCTCGACTACGACTAGGTCTTCAACCAGGAGATCAAGGCGGTAACCGACGTCAAGCCTTACCTCTCGGTAGACAAGCGGCAAAGGAACTTGCGTCAGCACCGTCAAGCCTTCGTTACGCAACTCATAGGCCAGACAAGCCTCATATGCACTCTCCAGCAGACCCGGCCCAATCGCCGAGTGCACGCGAAACGCAGCATCCAGGATAAGCTTGCTCAGCTCATTTTCGTTCTTAGCGGCCTTTGCGTCCTTTGCGGTCAATCTTTTTTCCAGAGCTAAGGCTTCCACCGCAGCACCGGCTTCCTCGCCGCCGCCGTTTCATCCAGGCGGGAGACGCGCGTGTTATGAGGCGCGGTCTTCACCATCTCCGGATCGTCCTGGCACTCGCGGGCGATGGCTTTCATGGCGTCAATGAACAAGTCCAGTTCTTCCAGCGATTCACTCTCCGTCGGCTCAATCATCAGCGCGCCGTGCACCACCAGCGGGAACGACACCGTATAGGGATGGAAGCCGTAGTCAATCAGCCGCTTGGCGATGTCGCCGGTCTTGATGCCTTTTTCCGTCTGGATGTGGTCGCTGAAGACCACTTCGTGCATGGTAGGCGTGGCGTAAGGCAGGTCGTACGCGCCCTGCAGCTTTTTGCGAATGTAGTTGGCGTTCAGCACCGCGTCTTCCGTGGTCTGGCGCAGGCCGTCAGGACCGTTGGCCATGATGTAAGCCAGCGCGCGCACATGCATGCCAAAGTTGCCGTAGAACATGCGCACTCGCCCCACCGACTGCGGACGATCGTAGTCCAGCGCCAGCGTGCCGTCCGATTTCGCGACGACAACCGGCTTGGGCAGGAACGGCTCCAGTATCTTCTTGCAAGCCACGGGACCTGATCCCGGACCGCCGCCGCCGTGCGGCGTGGAAAAAGTCTTGTGCAGGTTCAGGTGCATCACGTCCACGCCAAAGTCACCGGGACGGGTCTTGCCGACGAGCGCATTCATGTTGGCGCCGTCCATGTACAGCAGTCCGCCTTTTTTGTGCAGGATCTCGGCGATCGTGTGGATCTCCTGCTCGAAAATCCCCAGCGTGTTGGGATTGGTCAGCATGAGCCCGGCGACGTCTTCATTCATCTGCGCCTCTAGAGACGCGATGTCCACCATGCCCTGCGCGTTGGATTTGAGGTTCTCCACGGCGTAGCCGCAGATGGCCGCGGTGGCCGGGTTGGTGCCGTGCGCTGAATCCGGGATCAGGATCTTCTTGCGCGGATTGCCGCGCGACTTCAGGCACGCGTGGATCAGCAAGATGCCGGTCATCTCGCCGTGCGCGCCGGCCGCCGGCTGCAGCGTGATGGCGTCCATGCCGGTGATGTCCAGCAGGCAATCGGCCAGGGTCTTCATCACCCGCAGCGCGCCTTGGGCGGTCTTCTCCGGTTGATAAGGATGGGCTTCCGCCAACCCGCCCATGCGCACCACCACTTCATTCACGCGCGCGTTGTACTTCATGGTGCACGAGCCCAGCGGATACATGCCCAGATCAATCGCGTAGTTCCATGTGGAGAGACGCGTGAAGTGGCGGATGATCTCCATCTCGCTTACTTCCGGCATGTTGCCAAGGTCCTTGCGAGCGGCCGCGCCCAACGCCTTTTGCGGATCAACCGCCGGCACGTCCAGCGGCGCCAGACGATAGCCCCGCTTGCCCGGCGACGAGTTTTCAAAAATCAGGCCTTCATTCTGGCTGATGTGCCGCGTAGCTTTCTTGATGTCCTTATCGCTCATTGGCCCACCGCCTGGACTGCCGTATCAATCTGTTCTTTGCTGTTCAATTCCGTGCAGCACCACAGCGCGGCGTTGCCCAGCTCCGGGTAATACCGGGCGAGCGGGAACCCGCCTATGATCTTCTTTTCCACCAGCCGGTCGTTAATTATTTTTGGGTCTTCCTTGGTCTGCACCACAAATTCATGGAAGCGCGGCGCGCCGCCGAAAAGGACTTTGCCCTTCCTCGCGAACTCACCTGCGGCGTAAGCTGCTTTGGACAGGTTTTGCGACGCCAACTCCTTCAAGCCTTCGCGCCCGTAAATCGTCATATAAATGGTGGCCATGGTCGCGATGAGCGCCTGGTTGGTGCAAATGTTGGACGTGGCCTTCTCGCGGCGGATGTGCTGCTCGCGCGTGGAGAGTGTAAGCACAAAGCCTCGCTTGCCGTTCTGGTCAACCGTCTGTCCCACCAGGCGGCCGGGGATCTGGCGGACGAATTTCTCTTTCGTCGCCAGCACTCCGGCGTAAGGTCCGCCGTAACCGAGCGGCACGCCGAACGATTGCGATTCCATGCTGACGATATCGGCTTCCACCGGCGGCTTGACCACGCCCAGGGACAGCGCCTCGGCAATGGACACCACCAGCAGCGCGCCCTTCTTGTGCACCAGATCGGCGACCGCCGCTACATCTTCAATCGTCCCAAAGAAATTGGGCGACTGGATGAGCACGCAGGCGGTATCACCGGTGATCTTCTTTTCCAGGTCGGCCAAATCTACGCGGCCGTTTTCCAGGTAGCCGAAGTCGCTCACCGGAAGCCCCTGGTGCTGCACGTAAGTATTAATGACCTCGCGATACTCGGGGTGCACGGTGCGCGCCACCAGAGCAGATTTGCGTCCGGTCACGCGGACGGCCATCAACAACGCTTCCGCCGCGCCGGTGGACCCGTCATACATGGAAGCGTTGGCCACTTCCATGCCTGTGAGTTCGCAAATCATGGTCTGGAATTCAAAGATGGCTTGCAGTGTTCCCTGCGCGATTTCCGGCTGGTACGGCGTGTAGGCGGTAAAGAACTCGCCGCGCGAGATGAGCGCGTCAATCACCACGGGACGGTAATGGCGGTACGCTCCCGCGCCTAGAAAAAACGCGTAGCCTTCCGCATTCTCCGCAGCGCGCGCGCGGAAATAGTCAATGATCTCTGACTCGCCCATCTGCCGCGGCACTTTCAGGTCGCGGCTGAGCCTGTATTGCGCCGGAATTGGCGAAAACAGTTCGTCGATGGACTTGATGCCGATGTCAGCCAGCATCTTCTCGCGGTCAGCAGGTGATTTGGGAAGATAGCGCATAGTGAATTGGGTAAATGACTAATTTGGTAAATGGGTAAATTTGGGTGATTCGGCAATTGAATCATCGGGCAGCTGAGTAATACCGTTTTCGGGCTCGCAGCAGAGGGCCTTGCTTGGCCCACTGCAAAATTACCCAATTACCAAATTACCCAATTACCAATCTCTTTTTACTTCTCTTCCGCCACGTACTTCTCATAGTCGTCCGCGGAGAGCAACGCGTTGACTTCGCCTGGATTGGAAAGCTCGATCTTGATCATCCAGGCGGCGTGCGCATCCTTGTTCACATTCTCCGGAGTCTGATTGAGCGCGTCATTGACGGCCGTCACCTTGCCGGAAGCCGGCGCGTAAAGTTCAGACACAGCCTTCACCGACTCCACCGTCCCGAAGCTTTTGCCCTGTTGCAACTGTGCGCCGACCTTGGGCAGTTCGACAAAAACGATGTCGCCCAGCGCTTCCTGGGCGTGGCTGGTGATGCCCACCGTGCCGGCGTTGCCGCTCACTTGGATCCACTCGTGCTCTTTGGTGTACTTGTAATCTTTGGGATATGCCATGTCTTCTCTCTAGGGCTCCGCAGCTTAGCTGCTTCGCCCTCGTGCTGCGTTCGCGCGGGTCAGCGCTCTCTCCGCACTTCACCCGCTCTCCAGGGCTCCGCTGCTTGCCTGCTTCGCCCTCATGCTCCTTGGGGCCCCCGACGGGCCCGCTGTTGGCCCGTTGGGGCGGTTTTCGCGCGGGATGAGCGCTCACTCCGCATTTCACCCGGCTTATTTTTGCCCTGCTCCCAACAACGTCACACGACTTCTACGCCTTCTTCGCGCGCTTGTAAAACGGGGTTGGCGCCACTTTGCACTTCACCTTCTGGCCGCGGATCTCCACAAAAACTTCGTGGTCCAGCGCCGAATGCTGCGACGGGACGTAGGCCAGAGCAATGTTCTTTTTCAAAAACGGAGCGTACGATCCGCTGGTCACGTAGCCGATCTCCGCGCCGGCGGCGTCAAAAACTTTGTAGCCATCGCGCGGAATGCCGCGGTCCACCGCTTCCAGCCCCACCAGCGTTCGCTTCAGTCCGGCGGCTTTGGCCTTTTCCAGCGCCGCGCGTCCGATGAAGTCGCCTTTGTCCATTTTGCAGAAACGGTCCAGGCCGGCTTCCCAGACGTTGATGGTGTCTGAGATTTCGTGGCCGTAGAGCGCCATGCGGCCTTCCAAGCGCAGCGTGTTGCGCGCCCCCAGTCCGCAGGGTATCGCGCCAAATGGGTTTCCGGCTTCCATCACTTCATTCCAGACACGCTCGCTGGTCGGGACGTCCGACGGCACGTAAATCTCAAAGCCATCTTCCGCGGTGTATCCGGTGCGGGCGATCATGGTGTTGGGCAGCCCGCAGACCGTGCCGTGCTTGAACCAGTAGTTTTTCATCTGCGAGAGGTCAACGTTGACCAGCTTCTGCAAGGTGGCTTCGGCCTTGGGACCCTGGATGGCGATTTGCGTGTAGTAGTCGCCCACATCGTCCGCGTGGCAGCGAAAGCGGCTTACGTTCTTCTTGACCCAGCCGTAATCTTTTTCCCGCGTGCCGGCGTTGATCACCAGCAAGTAATCGTTCTGGCCCAGCTTGTGGACGATCACGTCGTCTACGAACGTGCCTTCCGGGTACAGCAACGCCGAGTAGTGCGCCTGGCCTTCCTGCAGCTTGGACGCATCGTTCATGCTGATCCACTGCGTGGCGGCCAGCGCGTCCGGCCCGCGCAGCAGGATATCGCCCATGTGGGAAACGTCAAACAGCCCCACGCCGGTGCGGACGGCCAGGTGTTCCTTCATCAGGCCGCCGGTCGCGGGATACTCCACCGGCATGTCCCAGCCGCCAAAGTCCACCATCTTGGCGCCCAGCCGCCGGTGCAGAGCGTTGAGCGCAGTCTTCCGGAGCGTCTGGCCTTCCACGGTTGAGGACAAGCTTGGTTTCCCTTCCAGCAAAATTGTGATCAGGAGACAAGGGCCCGCCGCCGGGCCGTAAGCAACCTTGTAGGTTAACATCGGCGTTTTGCGGGGGTCAATGAAGGCCGCGAGAAGATCAAGCGGCAAGCAGGGGCCGCTGGCCGACTGAAAGCTTTGTCGCTGAAGGTCTCAGCACGAACGGCGTATTGCCCGCTGCTCCAAATCGAGGTAATCTCCGCGTATGCCCAAGGATTTCATCTGCGCGGTTTGCGACCAGGTGGAGCGGCGCTGCTCCTGCACCAAGTACTGCATCCTCTGCCGCGGATACTACGACGTCCGCCTGTGCGAAGACGGCCAGTACTATTGCCGTCCCTGCCGCGAGTCTTGCGACCTGCAAGCCCAGTACCAAATTGAGTAATCGGGAAATCTGGTAATTTGATAATTGATGCGACGCCCCTCAGCCTCTCAATTACCCGATTACCCGATTACCCAATTACCCAATCTTCTCCGTGCCTCCGTGTCTCCGTGGTGAATCAATCCGCCGAGATCGTCCACTACTACGGGCGCCTGCTCCTTCGCTGGGGTCCGCAGAACTGGTGGCCGGCCGAGTCGCGGCTGGAAGTAATCGTGGGCGCCTACCTGACGCAAAACACCAACTGGAGCAACGTGGAAAAAGCCATCGCCAATTTGCGCCGCGCGCGCGTGCTCAGCGTGAAGGGTCTGCGCGAGATTCCATTGGCGCGGTTGCAAAAGCTGGTGCGGCCGTCCGGCTATTTCCGGCAAAAGGCGCAGAAGCTGAAGACGTTCATCCGCTATCTTGACGAGAATTACGGCGGCTCACTGGATCGCATGTTCGCCCAGCCCACAGAAAAACTCCGCGCAGAACTGCTGGCGCTCAACGGCGTGGGCCCGGAGACGGCGGATTCCATTTTGCTCTATGCCGGCAACCATCACGTGTTTGTGGTGGACGCCTACACCCACCGCGTCTTCGAACGCCACGGCATCATTCCGGCAAAAGCGAAGTATGAAGAGATTCGTCTGCTGGTGGAGCAGGAGATCAGCGGCGGCGTGCCGGATCCGATGGTGATGGCGGAGCAGGAGGGCGCTGGCGCGAAACCGGAATCTCTGGCGGTCCATCCACAAGGGAATGATCTGCAAGGGAATGACCCGCGCCATCCCGTTTCCCGCATCAGCAGCGCGGCGCGCAGCGAACTCGCCCAGCATTACAACGAACTGCACGCGCTGATCGTGCGGGTCGGGAACCAGTATTGCCGCAAGACGGCGAAGTGTGAAGAGTGCCCGCTAAAGGAGTTTCTGCCGCGTAAGGTTTGATGGGGATTGCTGTCGATTTGGGTGATGGTTCAGGGTTATCGCGGCATTCCGATCACCCGATCACCGGATCTCCCGATCACCCGATTTGGCTCACTCCGGCCAGATCCCCCGCGCCCTCTTAAGTCGTCTACCACACGGTTTCCTTGGGGCACGCCGGTAACTCTTCTTTGCTGTCGGATGCAACCTTGCAACCTGTGATCGCAGCGGCGAGGTTGGTCAAGAC
This sequence comes from Terriglobia bacterium, assembly GCA_020072815.1. Classification (NCBI taxonomy): domain Bacteria; kingdom Pseudomonadati; phylum Acidobacteriota; class Terriglobia; species Terriglobia bacterium. Next base: position 191,310 of record JAIQGE010000004.1, read on the forward strand.
ACTTTCGTCCTTGGCGAGACGGTCCTGCGCGGTCTGCAGGCTCACCAACAATACGTTGCGGCCAGAACCATAAATCGCCATCAGCACGACTCGCACTTTGTCTCCCGACATGCCAGACCGGCAGGTGATTGCCGGCTGGTCAAACAGCTTGGATTTCGTTGAGACCTCAGGCTGGGGACAAAATTGGCGGGCCAGTTCCTCAGACGAGCGCGGCGCCGAAATGTGGCCGTCGTAATTGTCATAGCGGCCCGCGTTCGCGAGGTAGTGGACAGTAATGGAAGGCACAGATCCTAAAGGAACGCGAATCGCTGAAGATGTGCTTTGCGTGTCTAAGCAGCCCGAAGGCGGCTCAAGAAACAGCACCGTACCTTCCTCTGATCCGGACCAATTCCTTGGCAAGGGACAGATGCTCAGTCCCGCGGGAACTTTCATCACCAGCCCAAACTTCCGGCTCACGTAAATCTGTGGGGCCGGCTTCGGGGGATGAGAGGGCGGCTGCCCCTGAAGCGGGCCGAATATCGCGGCGACCAGCAATAGAATTGTCTTCATGGTTCTCTGTGTTGGTTTGGGCTGTTCATTCTAGCTGGGCCAGATCCCCAGTGCCGTCTTGCTCAGAATTTGCTCTTTCACCGCTGCCGGCAGATGCAACGCCCGGAACTGGTCCAGGTTCTGCTCGATGGTAGGGACGCCCGGGCTGGGAAAGTCCGTGCCGAACAGCGTTTTGTGCGCAATCTCTTCCAGCCGCGGAAAATAAGTCAACAACAGCTTGGGCGGGATGCCGCTGATGTCCAGGTGCACGTTGCGGTGGCGTCGCAATAGAAAAAACGCCGTCTGCATCCATATCGGACGTCCGCCGTGGGCCATGAGAATCTTGAGCTTGGGAAAATCCACGGCTACGTCGTCCAGGTAGATGGGGTCGCCGTACTTGTTGCGCGCCGCCGGGAAAATGGACGTCCCCGTATGCACCATCACCGGAATGCCGTTGGCCTCTGCGCCGCGATAGATGATTTCCAATTCTTTCACGCCGCTCATGTAGTCGTTGGCGTAGAGCAACTGGTGCGGCGGATGGATCTTGATCAGCTTGATGCCCAGGCGCACCAGCTCGTCCATGTCTTTCTGCACGTTCAAGCTGTGCCGGGGATGCACGCTGCCGCAGGGGATCAGCCGGCGCGGGTCCTCCTTGCAGTAATTGGCCACCCACGGGTTCACCTCATGGGTGAAGCCCATGGTCTCCGGCGCCACATAATTAATGAGCACCGCGCGTTCGACGCCGATGGAATCCAGATACTTGAGCAGCGCCTTAGGCGAGCGGCAGTACTCTAGGACGTCGTCATAGTGGCCGCGGGCCTTCTTCATCACCTCAAGCGGCCCGGCCTTGAACATCTCAACCGGTTGGATGTGGATGTGGCAGTCAGTGATTAGCATTTGTTCCAACGTCCCGAACGCAGTGAGGGAGCCCTATAGACTCGAAAACCGTCTTCATCGGAGCACAGGCCCTTAGCCGTTGGCCATTGGCCTTTAGCAAAAGCAGATTCCTCACCTTCGGTTCGGAATGACAACTCTAAATCCTCTTTGAAACGCGCTCTCGGCGTTCTCTGCGGTGAATTTCTTCCTCGGTGTCTCCGTGCCTCCGTGGTGAATCAGCTGCAGCGGACTATGAGGAGGACGCCGCCATCACCGCCCGCTTCGCGTACACCTTGACCATCTCGCGGCGATATTCCGGCGTCAGTCCGGAAGTCGTGAGCGGTTTGGCGATCTTGGCGGCCAACTCGCCGACGGTCGTCGCGGAAGCCTCGTTGATCTTCTTGCCGATCAGCGCGCCTTCTGCACCGGGAACCAGCAGCGGCGCGGGATTCACCGCCGTCACCGCGACGCGCGCGGCTTCCACCGGGCCGCCATTCTGCTTGATCGCAACGGCCACGCCGGCCAGCGGATAATCAATGGACCCGCGTACGCGCAGCTTCAAGTAACTGCCCTTCCATCCCTTGGTTGATTCCGGGAGGAACACGCGGGTGATCATTTCATGCGGCTCCAAGCGCATGCGGGCATCGCCCACGTTGGTGTAAAAGTCCTTGATCAGCATGCGGCGCACGCCCACCGGCCCAACAATTTCCAGTTCGGCGTTCAGGCACAGCAGCGCCGGAGGCGTGTCCCCAGAGAACGTAGCCCAGCATTTCTTTCCGCCGGGAGCAACGTGGCAGAGATCGCCATCTTTCTTGATGCAAAATCCGCACGACCGCCGCCACTGCAGCGACTGGTTGTACCAGACGCAGCGTGTGTCCAGGCAGATGTTGCCGCCCAGCGTGCCCATATTGCGCAGGATGGGCGAGGCCACGGTCTTGACCGCTTCATGCAGCACGCGATAGTTGCGGCGAATGTACTCGGAGTCTTCAATGGCGGAAAGCGGCGTGAGTGCGCCAATCTCCACGCCCATGCCGGGCTGGACCTGGATGCCCTGCATTTCGTCAATGCCGCGGATGTCCATGACGTACTCGGGCGCAAACAGCTTCTGCTTCATCGAAGGCAGCAGATCCGTGCCGCCGGCCAGGATGCTCACGTGCGTGCTGTGCTCCAGCATGCAGGCCACGGCTTCATCAATGGTGCGCGGACGGAGAAGTTTGAATGCGGGTAAGGTCATGGTTTACTTACGGTCGCCTGATCTGGCAAAAAACTGGATCGGGTTGCCGGTGTTGTCTTTCACGATGAATGAACGCACGGCCATCTCTTTGTCCTCAAAGACGCCGCCGACAAATTGCACGTTGCGAGCGCGCAGCGCAGGTATGAGTTGGTCGAACACTTCCTGGCTCACTGTTACTCCGGTTTTGAAAATACCCAGGCCCAGCCGCTGGCCTTCTTTTGGGCCGACTTGCGCCAAAGGCGTGTTTTTGCCATCCAGGAAATGGACCAACTCCACGTAGATACCGTGCCCTTCCAGGACAGACGTTTCCGCCGCGCCGTTGGGTGCGGTGCTTTTCTTTATCCGACGAAATCCAAGATTCTCCGAATACCAGCGCTCGCTGGCGTCCAGGTCCGCCACCACGATGGCCCAGAAAGCTCCCTCAGTCCCAAACGCCGGGACGGATGCGGCAGGTGCGGCTTTCTGCCCCGAAAGGAGCAAAGCTGAGCTAGCCGCGCAAATCAGCAGAACGAACCGCGCGATCATGCTTCATCCTCCACGGAAACGGATTCGCGGCGCGACGGATCATCCACATGCCGGTCCGGACCTTTGCCCTTGTACCACAGCGACCCGCCGTGTTCGCGGAACGTGGTGGGCGCGGACGGATCTGCGCCGCGCGTGATCTCCAGGGCTTTCGACTCAAGTTTTTTCTTGCGCAGCGCAGCCAACACGCGCTCCGGCGAGAACGGCGTCTCTCTCATGCGAACGCCCACGGCGTCATAGATGGCGTTGGCGATGGCGGGAATGGTCGCGGCCAGCGACCCTTCGCTGGCTTCCTTGGCGCCGAACGGGCCTTCGGGATCCACCGACTCCACGATGATGCACTCAACTTCCGGCGACTCCACCGCCGACGGCGACTTGTACTCCAGCATGCCGGGATTCATCAGCAGGCCGTCTTTCCACACCATTTCTTCCTGCATCGCCTGGCCCAGCCCCATCCACACCGAGCCGATGACCTGGCCTTCGACTGATACCGGGTTCAACGCGCGCCCGCAATCGTGCGCGGCCCAGACTTTGTGGACGGTGACTTCGCCGGTCTCCTCGTCCACGCTCACTTCGGCCACTTGTGCCGAATACGAATACGCGGGCGAAGGGCCAACGCCGGCGCCTTTGAATTCCCCGCCGCGCGATTCCTTGGGCGGAGCATACGAGCCGGTACCCGTGAGCGATCCTGTGAAGTCAATGGCTGAAACCACAGCTTCTTCAAAACTCATGTGGTCGCGCGGTCCCTGATCTTTGCGCTTCTGCTGGAGCGAACCGCGCAGCGTCTGGCCTTCCACCCGCCCGCTGACCTGTTGCACGCTGCCTTCGACCACTTTTTCACCCGCCGCAGCAACTCCCTCCGGCGTCGAAGGCGCAGCAGCAGCGCCAGGTTCCGGCCCGCCTTTTTTCCAGACCATGTCGCCGCGCATGATCACATGTTCCGGCGCGCAGATCATCTTCTTGGCCGCCGCAGCCACAATCTTTTTCTTCACGTCTTCAGCGGCGCGCAGGGACGCGTTGCCGTTCATGAACGTCACGCGGCTGGAGTAAGAGCCAATGTCAATCGGCGTAAGGTCCGTGTCGGCGGCGACAACCTTGATCCGCGCCAGGCTGATGCCCAGCACTTCCGCCACGATCTGGGCGACCATGGTGTCCGATCCCTGGCCAATGTCCGACGCGCCGGTGTACACCACCACGCCGCCGTCGCGATCAATCTTGATGTTCACGGTGGAATGCGGCATGTCTGAGCGGATAATGCTGTTGGCAGCGCCGCTCACGTAGTGGCTGCAAGCGATGCCCAGCCCGCGCTTGGGCGGCAGGTGGCCGCGGCGCTTCTTCCATCCGGAACGCTCAACAACTTGTTCAATGCACTCCGGCAGGCCGTAACTCTGCACCCGCAGGTTGTTCACCGTGACGCACGGCGGCTTGAGCAGGTTGACGCGACGGACCTCCGCCGGGTCCATGCCGATGGCCGCGGCCATCTCGTCGAGTTGCGACTCAAAAGCAAAGCGGACGTTTACCGTGCCGTGCCCGCGCATGGCGCCGCAGGCCGGCTTGTTGGTGAGCACGCGATAGCCGTCATACTTGATGTTCGGGATGTCATACAGCGCGCCCAGCAGCGCGCCGGAATAAAGAATGGTGACCACGCCGTAAGAACAGTATGCGCCGCCATCCTGAATCACTTTGGCCGCCACGGAGGTGATGCGTCCGTCTTTGCGGATGCCGGTTTTCAGATCAATGATGGTGCGCGGGCGTCCGCGATGCGCCCAGAAGACTTCTTCCCGCGTGTAGGTGATCTTGACCGGTGCCTGGGCCTTGCGCGCCGCTACGGCCGCAATGATCTCCAGAGGAATCACTTCACTCTTGCCGCCGAACCCGCCGCCCACCAGCGGCTTGATCACGCGAATCTGCGACATGGGCAGTTCCAGCACGATGGACAACTTGTGCTGCAGGTAATACGGCACCTGCGTGGACGACCACACCGTCAACCGGCCCGGCTTGCCCGTCCCTGAATCGGTCTCAAACGACGCCAGCGTGCAGTGCGGCTCCATGGCGGCGTGCGTGACTTCCGCGGCAATGTAGCGGCGTTCGGTGACAAAGTCCGATTCGGCAAAGCCCTTCTCGGGATCGCCGAAGACGTGGTGATAATCCTTTTCGATATTGTTGGGCCGCTGCGGATGGATCCAATCCTTTTCGGCCGTCGTTTTTCCCGCATTCATGGAATCTTCCGGATCAAACCAGGCGGGCAGCAACTCATACTCTACGTCCACCAGTTCCGCGGCTTGCTCCGCCAGCGCTTCTGTGGTGGCGACGACGCAGGCCACGTTGTCGCCCACGTAGCGGACTTTTTCCACCGCCAGCGCGGTTTCGTCATGGCCAACGGGCAGAATGCCGTACTTGTTGGGCGCGTCCGGCCCGGTGACCACGCAGATCACGCCTTCCAGCGCTTCCGCGCGCGAGGAGTCAATACTCTTGATCTTTGCGTGCGGGTAGGGCGAATGCAGGATCTTGCCGTACAACATGCCGGGCAGGGACAGGTCGTCCGCATACTTGCCCTGGCCGGTGGTCTTGCCCGCCGAGTCAACCAGCGCGACGGGTTTGCCGATCACTGAGAAATCTGACATAAGATTCGTTTCTAACATCCCGAGCGGAGCGAGGGATCCCTATTTCCACGAAGCTGCTGGCGGCTAGCTTCTAGCGGCTAGCGAGAACAAGGACCGACTCCTACACCGATCCCTGAGTTGTAGGCGTTTCGCGAATCACTGTCCGGAAATAGCGTCCTTTGTTTCTCCGGTCTGGAACCACGTGCTTGATCAAGTAAACCATCCTGAACCAACCCGTAGTCTCCAACACCATCAGCGCACCCCAGAGCTTGCTGTGGTCCCCTCGGTAGCGCTTCTTCCAATGCCAAATCGCCAGCAAATTGGCGTGCAGCAAAAAAGGAACGATCAGCACCCAGCCCGCAATGATCAGAACCCGGCTGATCTCTTCGTGGCTAATGAACCATCCCACCACGATAAAGGCTACGCCACCTAGAGCGATCCAAAAGACAACCTCAAACCAGTCAAACTTTGTTTCAGTCCAGAAAATCAGGAGTTTCAATCATCGAGCACCCCGCCACTTTGCCTTCACAACCCTCTGATCCGTTCTAGCCATAGGGATCCCTCACTCCGTTCGGGATGAAGACAAACGTTCCGCGGCAATCGCCGCCTTGATCGCCTGGTACATCTGGGTGTATCCGGTGCAGCGGCACAGGTTCCCGCTCAGCGAGTTGCGAATGTCATCTTCCGTCGGGTCGGGATTGCGGTCCAGCAGCGCTTTCACCGTGATCATGAAGCCGGGCGTGCAATAGCCGCACTGCGCGCCGCCCCAGTCGCCGTAGGCTTTCTGGATGGCCGCCAGCGCGCCGTGGTGGGCGATGCCCTCCACCGTGGTCACCTCCGGCGTGACCGGACCGTTGGGCGCGGCGCTCATGGCCAGCATGGTGCAACTCAGGGTGGGGACGCCGTCCACCAGCACCGTGCACGCGCCGCAGGAGGAATCGTCACAGCCGCGCTTGGAGCCGGTGAGCTGCAGGTCGCGGCGCAGCACGTCCAGCAGGAGTTCGCTGGGCTCCACCGCCAGTTCGTGGCGGCGGCCGTTCACGCGGAGTTCGATGAGTTCTTTTTTCATCACGTAGCTGCTGGCGGCTAGCTTTTAGCTGCTAACTGTTAACCAAAAACCGAACGGACGTTCGTTAAATCCAACTGAGCCTACAGAATACCTTGTCGCACACAGATTATCCACCCCTCGGCCCTAGTAGCCGTAATCCGTCTGCGCTGCATACGCGTGGTTCTTGACGCCCAGTTCTTCCAGTCGCGCATCGCCCAACTGTCGGGCGTACTCGGCGCAGTCGGCCACGCCGTGGATCCATTTCTGCGCCCAGGCGTTGAAGTCCCCCTGGTTTCTTGTTTCCGCGTGATATTCCTGAAAGAAAGCGTCGTCGCGCTTGTAATAGCCCTGCACCGGCGAAGGATGCGCGCCGTAACGGCACTCCACCACCGCCGACACCAGGAAGCCGGGAACCACCGTGCGGTTGGGGTCGCTGGCGATGACCGCTTCGTCCACAATTTCTTCCGCGCAGAGAATTACTTTCTTTGCTGCGCGCATGCCTTCCAGCATCACGCCAAAATTTCCCCAGCAATGCGCGTTGCCGTGCTGGTCCGCGCGCTGCACGTGGACAACGGCTACGTCCGGCACGATGGCCCGCACCGCATGCAGCGTCTCCTTGGGCTCAAACGGCGAGATGATCTGGTAGAAAAAGTGATTGCCTTTGGGGACGTCACTGCCCATGGCGGTACGCGTGGGCAAGAACGGCACGCCCAGCGCCCCGGCCTGCAGCGCCAGCGCGATGGAAAAATTGGTCATGTTGAAGACCCGGAGCTTTTCACCCGGCGTGCCCGGGTTCTCCACTTCCGTGGCGTGGCGGAAGTTGTACGCCGAACCCATCATCACGTTGCCCACCCAGGCGGCGACCACGTCTTTCACACAGCCGGCGCCGATGAGCTGGTCAAACAGAATGTCCGAGATCGGCCCAATCAGCCGCAGATCACGCTTCTTCTGCCGGATGATCTCATGCCCGGCGGCAAAGGGGATCATCTGCTCCATCTGCAGACCCAGGGCGACGCTCGAGCCGTCGGGGACGTGCTGGGCGATGGCCTGGCGCATAGAGGTGAGTTTGGACATGGAAATTTTTCCGGTCAACAGTATATAGGGGCCGTGTTCTCGTCCCGAGCGGAGCGAGGGGCTTTCACCGCAAAGGTCGCGACGGACGCAAAGAACTGAAGACGAACCGCGGTAAAGAACTCCCCTTCGGACGTCTTGAAAGTCAAAGCATGAACAGTACCTCGATTCCTTCGCGCCCTTTGCGTCCTTTGCGGTCATATCCTAGGTTTGAAATCCGCTATTGCCGTACGAAAAGTGTTAGCCTTCCCGCATGAGAATCCTGCGCTGGGTGCTGCTGGTCGTGATCATCGGACTGATTGCCGCCCGGATGATCGTGCCCGGCATGGTGGAAGACAGCCACAACAAGGTCCTGCGTCCGGGGCCGTACCGGGCGTCACCGCAAGCGGAGGCCCTGCATAAGAAGTTGCTGGTCGCCGACCTGCACGCTGACAGCCTGCTGTGGGACCGCAACCTGCTCAAGCGCAGCACCCACGGGCATGTGGACATCCCGCGGCTCGGGGAGGCCAATGTGGCGTTGCAGGCCTTCACCATCGTCACCACCGCTCCAAAAAAGTTGAATATTGTCCGCAATTCTGACGACACAGACCAAATCCGCAACATAGCCCTAGCCCAGACCTGGCCACCGCGCACGTGGAACAGCCCCAAGCAACGCGCCATCTATCAAGCGGAAAAGCTGGAGAAGTTTGCAGCCAGCTCCGGCGGCAAGCTGGTGGTGATCAAATCGCGCGCCGATCTGCAAAACTTTTTGGCCACGCGCCATCCGGGGCAAGTAGCAGGATTTCTGGGAGCTGAAGGCGCACAGCCTCTGGAGGGCGACCTGGCAAACCTTGACGACTTGTACGCTGCCGGCATCCGCATGATGGCCCCAACGCACTTCACTGACACGGCGGTGGGTGGCGCCGCGGCCGGCATGAAGAAAAGCGGGCTCACCGATTTTGGCCGGCGCTGGGTGAAAGAGATGGAATCCAGAAAGATGATCATTGACCTGGCGCACGCTTCGCACGCCACGCTGGCCGACGTCACCGCCATGGCCACACGACCGCTTCTGATTTCCCACACCGGCGTAAAAGGCACGTGCGACAACAACCGCAACCTCACGGACGACGAACTGCGGGCCATTGCGCGCAGCGGAGGCGTGATCGGCATCGGGCTATGGGAAACCGCAACCTGCGGAACCGATGCCCGCGCCACGGCGCGCGCCATGGCCTATGCGGCAAAGATCGTCGGCGTGGAACGTGTGGCTCTGGGATCGGATAATGACGGCGGCACTACCCAGCCGTTTGACGTCACCGGGCTCGTGCTGGTCACCGAAGCGCTGATGTCGGAAGGCTTCTCCGAACATGACATCCAGTTGATCATGGGCGGCAACGTGGCACGCCTCCTGTTGCAGACGCTGCCGGACTAGCTGGCAACGCTTCCCTCCCATCGCCATCACCCCGCCGATGTGACCTTGGTGTGCCAACAACTGCGTTGCCTGCTGGACGCTCCCCGCGTCATCCGCTAGAATCGCCTTTTCACACGGCTTTCACGCGCTTCCGGGAGTCAGACAACGTATGGCACTGATCCAGTTCACCAGAAACCACACCGACCACTCCACTGACAAAGGCTTCCAGTTCGAATTCTTTTGCGACCGCTGTGGCAACGGCTTTATGAGCGAGTTCCAGGCCTCGGCGGCAGGCATGGCGGCCAGCGCCCTGCAAACCGCCGGAAACCTTTTTGGCGGGATCCTGGGCCGGGCCAGCTCCGGCGCCTACGAAATTGAGCGCGCCGTCCAGGGCCCGGCGCACGACAAGGCTTTCCGCGCGGCGATTGAAGAAGCCAAGCCCAATTTCCGCCAGTGTCCTAAGTGCACCAAGTGGGTGTGCCAGGCATCTTGTTGGAATGCGAAAAGGTCGCTGTGCTACGAGTGCGCGCCGGACGTGGAGACCGAACTGGCTTCCGCGCAAGCCCAGACCACCGTGGAACAGATGAAGCAGAAAGTCCAGCAGCAGGACCTGACCAAGGACCTGGACGTGACCAGCGAGGCCGCGGCCCTTTGTCCAGCATGCGGCGCGCGCACGCAAGGCGCAAAGTTCTGTCCGGAGTGCGGCAAACCGCTGCGGCCCAAGAACGAGTGCTCCAAGTGCGGGACCAAGTTTGAGGCTGGGACCAAGTTCTGTCCGGAGTGCGGCAACAAGGTCGGTTGACCCCGGCTCCGGCGGACAATTCAATGGCCGACTTCAACGGCAAATTCCAATATCTCGCGGCGGGCGGCGTGGTTTCGCAAGAAGGCGCTTGCCGCGTTCATTTTGACCGGCAAACCTTCACGCTGACTCCTGAATCCGGAGCTCCCATCGTCTGCGATCTTGGCGACGTGGACTCGATCGTCGCCGCCGACTGGGAAATCAAGCTGCCACTCTACACCGGCAACGCCATCCTTCTGCGCCAGTTCGGCAAGGCTTATGAAACGCTGAGTCACGACCTGCTCGAGTCTTTCCGGCAACGCACGCTGGAGTGCCTGTTGCTGGAAGACCTGGAAGAGATCGCACGTTTCGATGGAAACTTTGAACTGGCCGTGGCCGGTGCGCCGCCGCGTTCTGGGCCGGCCGAGTTTCGGCTCTTCAAGAGCAATCTGGGCGTCTTGCCCACGGCATCGCAAGGCTTTCAGTGGCGACTGGCTGATGTGGATGCGGTGAGTTTTGATCCCGCCACATATGCAGTCACGCTGCGGGCCGGCCCGGACATTCTCAAGGCCGGCAAGCTGGCCAAACGCACTGAAGAATTCGCCTCCAAAGTCAAGGACGCCATCAACGTCCTCGCTACGCAAAGCGCGCAGGCACTGCACGCGGCATTTCCGTTTCTGGATCCTGACCAGCTACAGGCGGCAGCCAACATTCTCCGCGAGGGCCGCTCCGCGCCTGTAACCAAACTGGCGGCCATCAACTCTAAGCTTCCGGCGGCGCTGGCTGCCAACGCCGTGGACAAAGACTTGAAACCTTATTACGACGACCTGCTGGCCCGCACCGCCAAAGACGCGCTGTACGCGGGTTTCAAGTTGATTCGCGCGGACGACGCCACGACAGACCAAAACGGCGGGGGCGAGTCGCCAGAACAGGAGAATGCGACGGGCACAGCGACGGCAGCTTCGACCGTTGGCGAAGAAGACGCCGCCCCCGACGCTGATGCCGGCGCTCCGGAGACGCTCTACTGGTTTTTCTTTCCGCTGGCTGCGCAAGCCGGTTCGGCCGAACTGGCCAACCCAGCGCAGCTTGCCAACCCAGCGCAGCTTGCCAATATCGTCGCGTGGGAGGCCAGCTCTCGTTCCGGACGAGCGACCTATTTCTTCCGCTTGCTGGATCCGTCGCAGGCCGGCCAGCTTCGTGATCCAGCGCGTTCGGCGGCAGCACTGGACGGGGCCGTCCGACGGCTGAACCGGGTGCTGGGCATGCTCAATTTCCGCCGGCGTCCGATCTATCTTTCGGACGACGACCTGGAACGCGACCCGAAATTTCATCGTTACGCCATCGCCGCCCGGCGCATTCCGGAGTTGCGCGAAGTCCGCGCCGCCTTCCTGGGCCGGGCCATCCATTCATCCCATGACGCCTGGCAGACGCAAGTTGCGGCAATCTTGGCGAAAGCCGGCCGGTAAGTTATAAACTCATTTGCGCCGTGCTGAAGCCGTCGCGGCGAACTACCTCAAGGAGATCCTGCGTGAAAAAATTTATCTTCGGGCTGATTCTCGGTTTGCTGATTCCGGCGGTGGCCGGCTACTGTTACCTGGCGTTCGGCTTCGCGCCCATCGCCACGTCCGCCAAGCCGATGCCGTTTGAACAAACGGCGGCGAACATGATCCTGCGCGCTCATATGAAGAAGGAAGCGCCGCAGAAGGACCCGCCGGTCCAGGCCGATGAAACCAACCTGACGCAAGGCGCCGTGATCTACAACGAGAACTGCGCTTTCTGCCATGGCCTGCCCGACCAGGCCGCTACCAAGGCCGCCAAAGGAATGTTCCCGCTGCCCCCGCAGCTCTTCAGCCATGACGAAATGGTCACCGACGATCCGGTGGGCAAGATCTACTGGAAGGTGAAGAACGGCATCCGCATGACGGGCATGCCGGGCTTTGGCGAAATGCTGACCGAGCCGCAGATGTGGCAGGTCAGCCTTCTGCTCAAGAATGCTGACAAGATTTCACCCGGAGTAAAAGGATCGCTAGGAAGGCCTGTGGTGGTGCAGACGCAGCCGGCCACGCCGGCGGCAGATGCGGGGCAGGCTGAGCATCACCATGACCACAAGAGTCACAAGGACTAGAGCGCCAAGGAATTTTGCGAAAGAGACCAGGTAACTACAAATTTTCGATTGGAAAAGGGAATCGCGGCTGCCAGCCTTTCACGCAATGCGAAAGCGGCAGCCGTCGTTGTCTTTAGAGCTTCTCGAAGAATTCGCAGACGGAGCACGAGATGAAGATGCCGCCGGGCGTGTTGCGCTCGCGGTCCTTCACCCGCTTGACGATGCGGGTGGGCTTGCCGCACTTGGGGCAATCCGTGCTCTTGGATGTGTCCATGATCTTCTTGCGATCTGCCGTCTTGGCGATCTTGGCCATTGTCTTAATACGCTCCTGGTTGATTGATTTTCAATTCTAGCATCATCCTGGCGGCGCGCTCCAAACCGGCTGCCCTGCCCCGCCAGTGCGCCTCACAGCACTTCGTCGGCTACTGGTTTTTCCGTCCTCAAGCAAATATAACCAAAGCATGGCAAGCCCAACCGCACAGCCCAACTCGCCGGCAGAGGAATACGCCGTCCGCCTCAGCCGCCATGAGGCGGCGGCCCGCGCGTTGCAGCGCCGGCATGAGTGGATGGGCTACGCCCGGCTGGCTGTGTTCCTGCTGACCGCCGCTCTAGTTTGGAAGATCGTCCGCGATGGCTCGCCTTCTTTTTATTGGCTCCTTGCCCCAGTGGCCGCGTTTGTCTTTCTGGGCGTGTGGCACCGGCGGATTCTGCAGGCCAAGGATCGTGCGCAACGCGCCGTCGCCATGTACCAGCGCGGGCAGGCGCGGATGGAAGACCGCTGGATCGGGCAAGGCGAAACCGGGGAGCAATTTGCCGATCCTCATCACCTCTACGCCGATGACCTGGACATTCTGGGCAAAGGCAGCCTGTTCCAGTTGCTCTGCGTGGCCCGTTCACGCATGGGCAAGGAATGCTTGGCGCAATGGCTGCTGCAGCCGGCGGGGCGCGAAGAGATTCTGGAACGCCAGGCGGCGGTGCGCGAACTCGCCGGAAAAACAGACCTGCGCGAAGACCTGGCTTTGGCCGGCGAAAGCGACGCGATCAACGCTGATCCAGCAAAGTTGCTGCGCTGGGTTGCGACTGCGGTTGATCTGGACTACGGCCGCTGGTGGCCGTGGGCGCTGGCCCTGGCGGCGCTGAGTGTAAGCGCGCTGAGCTATGCGCTAACCACTTTGGCCCTGCGAGGCAGCGCGCTGTGGACTCCCTTCCTGCTGACGCTGATCATCAACGGCAGCGTGATGTATGTGCTGCGTCACCGGCTGGAACAGCTGCTTAACGGGCTGGACCAAGCAAGCCACAACCTGGATTCCCTCGCTGACTTCCTTCGCCGCCTGGAAGCGGAAGCTTTTTCCAGCCCGCGCCTGCGCGCTTTGCAGCAGGCTTTGTTCCTCAGCGGACTGAAAGCCTCAGAGTGCATTGCCCGGCTGGACACGGTCACCGACCTGGCCGACTCGCGCCACAACATGATGGTCCGGCTGATTGACCTGCCGGTGATGTATTCCGTACAAGTGGCGCTGGCCCTGCAGCGCTGGCGGGCCAAGTACGGCGCCAACGTTGCCCGCTGGGTGCAGACGGTGGGGGAAATGGAAGCGCTGATCTCCGTCGCCACTTACAGCTACGAACATCCCCAAGACGTATTTCCGGAATTTTCCGCAGCTCAACAACCCGCAGGCCTGCACGGCGCTGAGTTTCACGGACGAGCGCTGGGGCATCCTTTGCTGCCGGCGGAGAAATGTGTCCGCAATGATGTGGCCCTGGGCTCGGCCAGCCAGATCCTGCTGGTGAGCGGCTCCAACATGTCCGGCAAGAGCACGCTGCTGCGCGTCGTCGGGATCAACACAGTGCTGGCGATGGCGGGCGCGCCGGTGCGGGCGCAGAGCCTTCACCTTTCGCCGCTGGCGGTGGGCGCCTCCATGCGCGTTTCTGATTCGCTGCAGCAGGGCGTTTCGCACTTCTATGCGGAGATCCAGCGGATACGGCAGGTGGTGGAGCTGTCATCGCAAGGGCCGTCGCTCTTCTTGTTCGATGAAATCCTGCAGGGCACCAATTCCCACGACCGCAAGATCGGCGCGCAAGGCGTGTTGCATACCCTGCTGGAAAACGGCGCGCTGGGGCTGGTCACCACCCACGATCTGGCGCTGACCGAACTGGCCGAAAAGTTCCCCGACAAAATGGTAAACGTACATTTCCAGGAAAAGCTGGCGGCGGGAAAGCTTTCATTCGACTACCTTCTGCGCCCAGGCGTGGTCACCACCAGCAATGGCCTGGAGCTGATGAAGTCCATTGGACTCGAGGTGGGCGAGTAGCGCCGATGAGCCGCCAGCAGGTTGAGCGATGAACGTCTACCCAAGGTGCTTGTACTGTTGCCGCCGCCCGCGGCTTTAAATTCCTGCGCATTGCATGTAACCTGATAAGGCTGAAATCACTCAATGCATGTTGGGTAAGAAAACTCTAAATTTCTCCCGAGGAGCTCCATGAAAAAATTCGTCATGATTTTGTTCGCCGCCCTGGCCATAAGCGCTTTCGCCGCCGACACCACTGTGAAGGGCCATCTGGTTGATTTGGCCTGCGCCCGGGAAGACGGCGCCAAAGCCGACTTCCCCGCCAAGCACAGCAAGGGCTGCCTGCAGATGGAGGAATGTGAGAAGTCCGGGTACGGTGTGATGACCCCCGACAAGAAAGTCATCGCGTTTGATGCCGCCGGCAATGCCGCGGCCAAGAAGTTCATCGCCGGCCTGCCCGACAAAAAGAAAGACGTCAAAGTCACCGTGACCGGCGCGGTCACGGGCGACAGCATGACGGTGACCAAGATTGATCTGCAACCGTAATAATTCTGCAAGCGAGGCCGGATGGGTTAAGACTTGTCCGGCCTTTGTAAATCCCAGATAACTGAATAGCACGATGGAAATTGTAAAGTTTTGGGACAAACTCGGGCTTAACCATCCTCCCTTTATCCACCCCGATGACAAGCCGGCGATAGAACGCCACAAACGCCAAGGTAGTGACCTGGCGAAATATGACTTTGATGGCTTCGTGAGAAGTACGCGATTTGGAGCGTTCGAAGATCATCGATTCCATCTCTCTCTGGTCCCCGTGCCCTACGCCGGGAATCTGGCGAAAGCCGACATTTTCATCCTGTTGCTGAATCCGGGGTTCGATTTCGTGGACTACTATGGTGAGTCGCGCGTCCTCGAGTTTAGGCAGCGGATCAAACAGAACCTCCGGCAAGAATTTGACGGAATTGAGTTCCCCTTCCTTTATCTTGACCCGGAGTTCTGTTGGCATGGTGGGTTTGTTTGGTGGGAAAAGAAGTTTCGCGATGTGGCCACAAAGATCGCAGCCGAGAAGTTTGGTGGCCGATATCTCGACGCGCTTCGAGATTTAGCTCATCGCGTGGCGGCTGTAGAACTCATACCGTATCATTCCATTTCATTTCGAGATCACGGATTACTGAAGGATCTGCCATCGATTAACCAAGCACGACGATTCGCCCAAGCCGAACTCGCCCCTCGGGCCAAAAAGGGTGATGTCACCATTATTGTCACGCGACAGTCTAAAGTGTGGGGTTTGGGCGAGAGTAAGTCACGGAACATCGTGCCATATGAGGGTGGGTTGACCAGAGGCGCCAGCCTTGGTTCTCTGACGCCTGGAGGGAAGGCGATCCTTAAAAGGTACGGGATCAAAGTCTGATGTCGCTCCGCCTGCGGCTGCGCTCCGGCCTGCGGCGCAAGGTTTCAAATTCTTTCTTCGCTTACCCAGCACTTATCCCTCAGCTCGCAACCTCGCATCGGGAACGTACTGGGCTACTATCAACCGCCCCTGGTGGGGCTGGAGTGTGGATAGGCGGGTAGTCTCTCATTCTCAGGAACGGAGACGTAGCATGCTACGTCTCTACGCGCAGATTTTGGCTGCCTGTGGTCCGCAGGATCTTTAGCCAATGTCCTCTTTCCTGCTTGCTATGGCGAACAAAATAGGTTATTATAGATGTATTTTCGTTATCGCCAAAGTGGCGACCAGGTGCGGCGAAGTGCCTGGCAGAGATCTTTGGAAGAAGCTGTCAGAAACCAGCATTCAGCAGTCAGCCAAAAGCAAAACCCGCAAAACATCGGATTTATCTCAAGGGACTCTAAAATCGTAAAGAATCAGATGGTTAGGATGGAATTTTATCAGTTAGTTAACAGTTGGGTGACCGTTGGGTCGAATGGCGCAAATGCCTTTGTTTGCAACAAACGTGTTTGGGGAGGGGTGGGAGTGGGGGTTAATCAAAAGGTTGATGGCGATACGGTTAATCAGTGGGCGGGAAATCGCACCGCCCGCGGGCGGCGACGCCACACGAGGTCGCAGTCATCGACGGCATCGCGCGGGGACCAGAAAACCGAACCCGGCGGCTCGTTTGACCCCTCCGTCCCGCTCTGCTAGCTTGTAGGGTTTGGCCCCCGTAACCGCTAACTTCCCTTTGCGTCCTCCGCGCCCTTTGCGGTGAATGAAGGGTTCATCAGAAGAAAGAGAGCTTTATGCCCGTTTTCAAATTCAAGGGCGTGGATTTCATCGAATTCGACTCCATGCTGAGTGAAGACGAACGCTTGGTGCGCGAGACCACGCGCCGCTTCGTCGAAGAGAACGTCGTTCCCATCATCGAGCAGTGCAACCGCGACGGCCGCTTTCCCCGTGAACTTGTCCAACCCATGGCTGAACTGGGTTTCTTCGGACCCAACCTGAAAGGTTACGGCTGCGCCGGAATGTCGAACATTGATTACGGGCTGATCATGCAGGAACTGGAACGCGGCGACAGCGGCATACGTTCGTTCTGCAGCGTGCAATCGTCACTGTGCATGTATCCGATTTACGCCTTTGGCAGCGAGGCGCAGAAAGAACAGTGGCTGCCGGCCATGGCCAAGGGAGAAAAGCTGGGCTGCTTCGGACTCACCGAGCCGGACTTCGGCTCCAACCCCAGTGGCATGCGGACCAAGGCCAAGAAGGCCGGCAAGGAATACGTCCTGAACGGCGAAAAGATGTGGATCACCTCCGGCACCATCGCCGACGTGGCCGTGGTGTGGGCCAAGTCAGAGGAACACAACAACCGGATTCGCGGCTTCCTGGTGGAAACCAACCGTCCCGGCTTCAAGGCGGACAACGTGCACGGCAAGTGGTCACTGCGGGCGTCGGTGACGTCGGGGTTGTCGCTGCAGGACGTGCGCATTCCGGAAGAAAACATGCTCCCCGGGGCCGACGGCCTCAAAGGCCCTCTCGCCTGCTTGAACCAGGCCCGCTACGGGATCGCCTGGGGCGCGATTGGCGCGGCCATGTCCTGCTATGACACAGCGCTGCAATATGCGAAAATCCGCAAGCAGTTCCGCGACCAGCCCATTGCCTCACACCAACTGGTGCAGGAAAAACTGGTGTGGATGATCAGCGAGATCACCAAAGCGCAGCTTCTGGCGCTGCAAGTGGGGCGGCTCAAGGACGCGGAAAAGGCGGGTCACCAGCATATCTCCATGGCCAAGCGCAATAATGTATGGATGGCCCTGGAGTGCGCGCGCATGGCGCGCGACATCCTGGGCGGCAACGGCATTGCCGACGATTATCCGGTGATGCGCCACATGATGAATTTGGAGTCGGTGAAGACGTACGAAGGCACGCACGACATTCACGCGCTGATCCTGGGCGAGCACATCACGGGGATCGGGGCCTTCTAGAAAAGCGGCCGTTAGCCGTTAGCCATTGGCTCTTAGCTATTGGTTCTAGAATGTTGGCGTTCGTGGATACCGAGCGCTCGTGAAATAGATCAAGAGTCCGAAATCTGGGTAGAAATCCCGCAGCGGCATTGTAGGGGAAGCATCCTCGGGGTCCTTCGACTCGCCCTCGTTCCGCGCAGCGGAACTCGGACTTGCTCAGGATGACAATCCCAGAAGCGGAACTGGGACTCGCTCGGGATGACAATCTCAGAGATGGTATTTGCTCAAAGGAATTTGGAGGCGCATATGGCGAGCCACGCAGCAGAGAAGACCACAGCCGCAAACAACCTGGAAAACATCATGGAATTTGAGCTGGCGCTGGAATTTGTCCGCGTGGTAGAAGACGCGGCCATTGCGTCGGCGCACACCATGGGCCTGGGAGACCGCCACAAGGCCGACCACGTGGCCACCGAGACCATGCGCGCCACCATGGAGAAGGTCCCCATGCGCGGGACCATCGTGATCGGCGAAGGTGAGCGCGACGAAGCTCCCATGCTGTACATCGGCGAGCAAGTGGGCGCGGGCTGGAAGGAAGGCTCCAGGTTCCCGAAAGTAGACATCGCCGTGGACCCGCTGGAGGGCACCAACCTGTGCGCCACCGGAGCGCCCGGCGCCATCACCGTGCTGGCGGCTTCCGAGAAGGGCGGCCTGCTTAACGCGCCGGATTGCTACATGGAAAAGCTGGTGGTCGGCCCGACGTGCAAAGACGTGGTGGACCTGGACGCGCCGGTGGCCGACAACCTGAAAGCCATGGCGCGGCGGCTGGATCGCGACGTGAGCGATCTGGTAGTGGTAGTGCTGGAGCGCCCGCGCCATCAGAAACTGATCGGAGAAATTCGCGCCGCCGGAGCGCGCATACAGCTCATCGGTGACGGCGACCTTTCCGCCGGCATCGCAGCGGCCGTGGTCGGGACCGGCGTGCATGCGGTGATGGGCAGCGGAGGCGCGCCGGAAGGCGTCATCACCGCCGCGGCCATGCGCTGCCTGAACGGAGAAATTCTGGCCCGCCTGGTCATCAACACTCCCGAACTTGAAGAGCGCATCAAAAAGATGGGCATCGCCGACAAGAAGAAGGTCTACAACTCCAAAGAGCTTGCGCCCGGCGACCACCTGGTGTTCGCCGCCACCGGCGTCACCGATGGCGCGCTGATGAAAGGCGTACGCTTCTTTGGCGAAGGTACGCGCACTTCATCCATCGTGATGACGCGGCACAGCGGCAAAGTCCGCTTCGTGGAGAGCATTCACCTGGCCAAGCGGCCGGATGTGAAGGTCAGGTTTTAAAAGAAGCAACTGCTCTCATTGGCAATTGGCCCAACCGAGAACGCTGCTACCAACTGGCCTCCGCTAACTGCTTTTTCGACGCATTGCTCGATCATGCAGGAACTTCGACTCTGCGATCCCGACCGGCGTCCCAACGAATGGACCGGGCTGGTTCATGAAGGTCAATACGCCGTCTTTCATTCCGACGTGCGCAGCGACATTGAGAAGAAGGCGGACGGCCACTTTCTCGCCGCCGGCGAGGACAGCACCTGCCTGGTCTTCGACTCCCTTTCTGAAGCTGAGGCCTATTGCGAAGCCAAGGTCAATGAGATTTCCAATTTGCGCTGTGATATCTACGACCACACCGGCAAATCCAAGCGGCCGATGCTGACCTATGTAAATAAAGTCCACGAGAAGGCGGACAACAAGCGGGCGCTGTTGGGCTGGGGCCTGGTGGCCTTGAGCTTGCCTTGTTTCTGGATCGAGTGGCACTCGCACGGAACGTTTCTCGTTCCCATGATTGTAGGCATCAACCTGGTGTTCGCCGGCTTGCGCATGGTTTACTGGGGCAAAGGCGGCTTGGAAAAGAGGCGCTCCACGCGTGAGCATTGACCAACTGATACTTTCGGTTGGCGCCATCCTGCTGGCCGCGCGCCTGCTGGGCTGGATCTTCCAATGCCTGGGGCAGCCGCGGGTGGTGGGCGAGATGGCAGCGGGCATCGCTCTAGGCCCATCTCTTCTGGGACGCTTCTTCCCTGCTGCATTTGCCTATGTTTTTCCTTCCGGATCGGTGCCGGTGCTCACTGCCCTGAGCCAGGTTGGGCTTGTGCTGTTCATGTTCGTGGTCGGCCTGGAAGTTGACTTCAAACGAATCCTGCAGCGGCGCCGTCTAGTAGTTCTGACCAGCAACGCCAGCATTCTTCTGCCGCTCCTACTCGGAATCGGACTGGCTACCGCCGTTTACCCGGAACTTGCTGGAGAGCACGCGTCGTTTTCTTCCTTTGCCCTGTTCATGGGAGTCGCCATGAGCATCACCGCCTTTCCGGTACTGGCCCGGATACTGCAAGAACGCAACCTGCTGGGGACCGATCTGGGGACTGTGGCCATCTCCTGCGCCGCCATTGACGATGTGAGCGCCTGGCTGCTGCTGGCCATTCTTACCGCCATGGTCCACTCCGCGCAGAGCTGGCATCATCTGGTGCTGACTCTGCTTGGACTGCTCGGGTTTGTGACTGTGATGCTGCTCCCGGTCCGGCGCGCGGCCGTCTATCTGGAAACGATGTATGAACGGCGCGGTGCGGGCGTCGGGTTCTTCTCCATTCTTCTTCTGATCATGCTGGCTTCAAGCTGGACCTCCGAGAGGCTGGGCGTGCATGCGCTGTTCGGGGCTTTTGTCGCCGGCCTGATCGTGCCCAAGAACAAACGGCTGATTGCCGAAACCACGGAAAGAATCGAATTCCTCACTCTTTCCCTGCTTCTGCCCCTGTTCTTTGCACTCACCGGCCTGCGCACGCGGCTTGATCTGCTCGCCGGTGGACGCATGTGGGGCTACGCCCTGGCGATTATCGCCATTGCCATCCTGGGTAAGCTGGCGGGAGCGGCCCTCACCGCGCGCGTTTCAGGAATGGCATGGAAAGACTCCATCGCGCTGGGAGTATTGATGAACACGCGAGGGTTGGTGGAGTTGGTGGTACTGAATGCAGGGCTGGAGTTGGGTGCTCTCTCTCCGGCGCTATTCACCATGATGGTAATGATGGCCCTGGCGACAACATTCATGACCGCGCCGATTTTGACGGCGATGAAAGTCGGGCAATTCAGCCGCGAATCCCATCAATGAACCCGAATCATAAAATCCAAAGCTCAATTCGCTTTTTTTGCGCGGAAATTCGCGGCTGACTTCTTCTGATCGCGGCCCTCTCACTGCGGCTTGATGGTAAAGCCTTGTTCGGTGAAATTGATCCGCGCAGGATCAATATGGGTGATAGCTTTCAGGTTGAGCCCGGCCAGTTCGCGCATGGCCTTGGCATTCTCCGCGTCGCCTCGCTTCTTCGCGTCCTGGTAGGTCAGATAGACCAGTCCGGTGTAAGACACCAGCATCTCATGCATCTCCTGCTTTTGCCGGTCTGTCATTTTGGCGAAGCTCTGGTTTTGCGCCATGGCGAAGACGATGGTTTCCCGCAACTGCACGAACTGTTCGTCCTTGGGGTCCGGCTTGCCGCGATACACCGTGGCGTTCTGGGCCAGGAAATAGCTCAGGGCAAAGGCCAGGTCGTTGGGTTTGCCCAGCTTCACGGCCTGCTTGTCGAACTCCTGAAAAAGCGTGGTCAAGATGGCGGAAACCTGGTCTTTTTGTTGCTGCGTTTTTCCCAGCGTGTCCACCAGTTTGGGGGCCAGCAGTCGCGTGCCGGTTGGATGGAACCGCAACGCCGCTTCCGTGGTCTGGATGCTTCTCTGTGACGGCGCGGACGCGGACGACGAAGCGGCGGCCCCAGAGCCCTGGGCCCCCTGGGCCTTTTTCTGCTGGGCTTGATAGACAACCCAGTTGCTCCAGGTGCTGTTGGAAATGGAAGCGGCCACCGGGTTGGTGTAATTGATGCCGAAAGAGCCCGTGTACTGGGCCTGGGCCGCGACGGGCGCCAGGAAAAGCAACAGAAGGGATACGCTCAGGCCGGTTATGCTGCGTGCTTGAATCTTTTTTGACGAAATAGAGGCAAGGCTGTGCTGTGCGTCGTGCGCTCTCATGGATCTCCTCCAATAATATGCGATCGGCCGGGGGGCCAGGATCGAGCACTGGGCGCCGACGCGTCCCTTACGGTTGATATTTTCTCATTGACCCCGGCCAGCGCGGAAGTAGGGCTGTACAAACTTTTCGGCGCGACTGAAACCGGCTCCTCACCCGAGACCACCGGCTTCAAGGGGTTTGGAGAGGGCACGTGAGAATCGTCTTCTTCTCTCGTGAAGCACAAGGTCCCTCCGGCCTACTCGCGCGCTGGCAAAAACGCGCGCTCGTCTAACGTCCGTCGGGATGACGGTTCATTAAATTAGTAGTTCTCAGTGTTCTCTTTATCTTGGCCCTCGCGGCATGGGCGGCCAGTTCCTGGCATTGCCCTGGAACAACGCTTTGGCCGTCTCGTGGCGGGCCGGGCCGTTGCCGTCGGCGATGGCAAAGCTGGCGGGATGCTCCGCCGGACCCGACCACAAGGAAACGCCGGCGTAGGCGCCGTCCTTGCGCAGGATGTAGAAGTGCATGCTGACGTAAACCAGCTTGGACATGTCGCCGTTGTAATTCCGCACCACGCGTTTCAGGGCGTCCATGCCGGCTTCCTCGGGTGACATGCCGTGGCGCATGTTCTCCACGATGGTGTGGGCTCCGGCGACCTTGATGTTCTCTTCACCGCTGCCCGTTGCCCCGGCCGCGCCTATGTCCTGGTCGCAATAGCAGCCCGCGCCGATGATGGGCGAATCACCGCACCGTCCTGCCAGCTTCCAGGCCAGGCCGCTGGTGGTGGTCACGCTGGACATCTCGCCTTTTTCGTTCAACGCGGAGCAGTTGATGGTGCCGGTGGGCGGGTAGAGGACTTTCTGGATGGCGTCCAGCCGGCTTGCTTCCGGAATGCCGATCTCGGCGGCCAGCGCGTACAGCCGCTGGACGGGCTGCGGCTGGTCTGCCAGCGAACTGGTCTCCAGGTTGGCCGGCAATTTCAGATTTGGATCGGCCAGCCCTGGGCCCCACCAGTCGCGGTCAGAGTGGTACTCCTTCCACAACTGCCATATCTTGCGCGAATGCTCAGTCAGCAGGTTTTCTTTGGGGAAACCCATCAGCTCGGCGAATCGCGTGGCGCCCTGGCCCACCAGCATTACGTGGCCGGTGTGTTCCATGACTGTGCGCGCCAGGGAGGCGACGTTCTTGATGTCGCGCACGCCGCCCACCGAGCCCGCGCGCCGCGTGGGCCCGTGCATGCAGCACGAATCCAGTTCGACCACGCAATCCTCGTTGGGCAGGCCGCCGAGTCCAACGCTGTCATCTTCAGGATCGTTCTCCGGACCGGAGACCGTGGTGATGGCCGCTTCCAGCGTGTCCGCGCCGGCGAGAAGCTTCTTGTAACCGGCTTCAAGATGATTGCCCCGCGACGTGATTCCGTTGGCCGCTGAAATCATGATGTTTTTGGGGCGGTCCATGCGCGGGACTTGCTTGCTGGGGTTGGGCATGTGCACGGGCTCGCCCGGCTTGGCGGTCTGGCCGGCGGCCAGCGTGGCGGACGTGACGGCCAGTCCGGAAAGAAAATCTCTGCGCTTCATGGAGCCTCCGTTTTCTTGAAAGCGAGGAAACGCAGAAGGATAACACTCAGCCGGGAGAATGTAGAGCAGATTTACCGCGAAGGTCGCAAAGAGCGCAAAGGAGTTGGGGCGCAGACTAGGCTAGTCGGCAAGAACCTAGCCAGCGATCGCGTGCAGTAAGATTCCGAAATCGTTCAATGGCCGAATTTGCGTCGCGTCCTTTGCGTCCATTGCGGTGAATGACTAGAGCTACACCGCCAATTTCCCCGGTGTGCTTTGGTCGCCGCGGAAACGCAGCAGTGCGGCGACGCGTCCGGCTTTTTCGAGTTCCGGGTCGCTGTCAATGAAGCGGATTTCCGCGCCGTTGCGCAGCGCCAAACCGACCAGCGTGTCAGAGACGTCAGCGAGCGGGTGCGTTGCCTGGCCGCAGACGGCGCACTGGGCGACCATGCGAGTGTCCAGATGGCGGCAATTGCCGCACTCCACGGCTTCCGCGGTGAAGTCGCGGCTGACCAGCAGCGTCTGCACCTCCTGGCGTTCCAGGGCGGTGAGCACGTGGCGCAACCCTACGGCGCCGCGGGCGTTGCGCTGGGCTTCGCCAACCACTTCCCGAATCATCTCCTGCTGCTCGGCGATCTTCCGCTTTTCCAGGATGCGCAGAGCAAACTCGCGGACTTCATCCGGCGTGGCGGCGATAGGATCCAGCAGGAAGCGTCCGGCCAGCCGGCCTTTCAGATAAATCTTCAGGTGCGGCTCCATCTCCGCCCAGGCGTCCTCGCGGCAGCCCACCAGCAGGATTTCCAGCTTGTCGCGATTCATGAGCGATTGCAGCGATTCGGCGAGCATGCGGTTGTGGTCGCTCACTTCCTTGTCCATGCGCCGCTCGCGATGTCCGGCGTCGTAACCCATGTAGCCGTCACTGCGGCCGGCTTTGGGCAGCGGACCAAACTCCAGGTCCGACTTCTGCTTCAACACGTCCTGCGCCAGCTCAAAGATGCGCGCCTTCTTGCGGTCTACCAGGGCGACGCAGGTATGGGGCACTCCGGATTGCGCGGCCACCAGCGGCTTGAGATGGAAGCGGGAATTCACGGTGATCTCCGAGCGGCCCAGCCGCGCCGGGACGTCAAGTTCGCGCCACAGCCCCTGCTCGCGGCAGGCGAAAATCACTTTGCCGCGTGAGTGGTTGCCGTGCAGGCCTTCAGCGGCCTGCAAAATCTTCTGCAAGTCTTCTTTTAACGACGGATGATTGCCATTGCGCTCGTCCTTGCGCAGGGCTTCGCGCACCAGGTCTTTTACCAGGATGGCCTCTTCACGGTGCGATCTGTCCTGCGGCGTCTGCGGCTGGAAATAAAAACTAACAGCACATCCTTCTTTGGATTCAACTTGAGCAAGTTGAAGAAGTTCTTCACGCGAGATCATTTGCTTTCCTCCTGGTCTGCGGACACTGTTGACTAGCGGGGGAAACTGCGGGGTCAGGCGACGCGCGAGCGGCCCAGCAGGCTGCGGCGGAACTCATTTTGCTCCGGTAATTTCCGCTGCACCCGTTCGCGCGCGTGGTGGATGGATTGTCGGACCAGGTCCGGAGCGCGGTCCGACAAGCGGGCGATTTCGTCCACGGTGAAACCTTCCAGCGTGTACAGGACGAAGGCCTCGCGGTCCTGCGGGCCCAGCCCTAGCAGCACCAGGTTCAACTGGGCCACCATTTCTTCACTGGCAAAGATTTCTTCCGGCGTGCGCGCGCTGCGGTCGCGGATCACGCTTTCTTCGGAAGTGCTGTCATCCGGCTGGTGGAATTGCAAGCTGTTCTCGTCACTGCCGGTCACGTTCTGGGTCCCGGCGGAGGAGTCGAGAGAAACAGCGGCCGTATCGGCATTGGAATGGACCAGCCGGCGGATGGCCAGCATGGCCAGCCGGTGGAACCAGCTTTCGCGCGGCAGCCAATCGGCGCGCGCGTCCTGTTCCTGGTCCTGGGACAAGGCGCTGACCATGACCTCGTCAATCACTTCTTCCGCGCTGATCTGGTCTTCGCGAATCTGTCCGGCAAGCACGCGGGTCCGCAGCTCGTGCGTCACGAAACGCTGCACCCGCTCCATGTTGGCGCTGACCCAGTCGGCGCTGACCCAGTGCGCCACATCGCCCGGCGCTTCAGGCCCAGCCGGGACGCGAGATGCCTCGGGGGCCGGCACAGCGAAAACAGCGGGCGCAGCGGCGGCGTTGGCGGCGCCCTGCTCGCGCGCCGAGCGGCGCGATTTGCCCGTCCACTGGCCGCGCAGCAGCTCCTTGTGTTTGGTGAGCTGGGCCACCAGGTCGGCAAATGCGCCCTTCACCGCGGTCAACGGCCTTTCGCCCGGCTTCTGGGCGGTCATTTGTCCGGAGGGCAAGCGCAGGTTCAACGACACCACGGTGCTACGTCCGTTCACCGGCTCAATAATGGCGTGCAAATGAATGAGGTCAGGCTTGAAGACGTGCAGACGTTTTTGCAGTTTTTCTATCTGGTGCTGGAATTCGCGTTCGACTTCAGGAGTCTTGCTTGCCTTGTAGCTCAAATGAACGTTCATGTGTGCCTCGGCGTTGGGAGTCAATCCCACCAGAAGGTCCGTAGGCCCTCAATGCTTGCGCAAATTGTACACCTGCCACTAAGACGCTTTTGGCGAATTCAACGTTGCTCAGAAAAATAAGTTACCGATGTACTTAAGACTGCTTGCATCGCGAAGAATATTGTGAACTGTAAAGGGCTTGAGCGGCCATTGAAGTGCTAGCGGACGACGGGGAAAGGCGTCGGGTGAAGGTGATTACGGAACATGAATCTGCCAAGGTCCGAGCGGTGCGATGGTCTGTTCGCTTGAACCCTAGCTGCGATTGATCATGGCGGCCACATATCCTGCGCCGAAGCCGTTATCAATGTTGACCACGCTCACGTTGGACGCGCAGGAGTTCAACATCCCCAGCAGCGCCGCCAGGCCGTTGAATGAGGCCCCGTAGCCGATGCTGGTGGGCACAGCGATCACCGGCACGCTCAGCAGCCCGCCCACCACGCTGGGCAGCGCGCCTTCCATCCCTGCGCACACAATCACCACCCGGGCCTGGTCCAGCACGTTCCTGTTCGATAGCAGCCGATGGATGCCGGCGACGCCCACGTCGTAAAGGTGCGCGACCTGGTTGCCCATGACTTCGGCGGTGACCAGGGCTTCTTCCGCCACTGGAATGTCGCTGGTTCCGGCGGAAACCACCACGATGGTCCCCTTGCCGTAAACCGTCTTATCGCAATTGAGGACGATGGCTTGCGCCAGCTCGTGATATTCCGCTTTCGGCGTGAGTTTCTTGACGGCGCGAAAATGCTCACGGTCAGCCTTGGTAGCAAGCACGTTGCCGCCGTGGGCCGCGAGCTTCTTGAAAATCTGCGCGACTTGTTGGGGCGTCTTGCCGCGCGAGAAAATCACTTCCGGCATGCCCGCGCGCAAGCGGCGATGATGGTCAACTTTGGCGAAGCCCAAATCTTCAAAAGGCATGTGACGCAGGCGGGCCACCGCTTCGTCGGGCGAAAGCGCGCCGGCGCGGACCTGGGCGAAGAGTTTTTTGAGCGAGGTGGCGTCCATGTTGGAGATTGGTGATTGATTTAATTTGGTAATCGGGTAAGTGCAAACCGTTCCGTATTCAAATTACCCAATTACCAAATTACCAAATTACTCAATCCGTACCTAGTTCTTGTAAGCTGTTAGCTCATGGCAAATCCGCCACTCACCGGGCAGACCCTCACCATCGCCGCCACTGGCGCGAGCGGCGCGATCTTTACGCGCGCGCTGTTGCTGGCGGCGGAGCGGGACGCGCGCGTCGCGGCAGTCAACTTCATTGCGTCCGATAATGCTCTGCGGGTGTTTGCCGAAGAACTCAAGATCAAGGGGCGCGCCCACCTGGTGCAGCAGTTGCTCGGCAGGAAGCCGGCCAAGATTCATCAGCAGAACAACGACGACATCGGGGCCAACGTCGCCAGCGGATCCTATCCCACCGACGCCATGATCATCCTGCCGTGCAGCATGGGGACGCTCGCCGGGATCGCCCACGGCATGGCGGCCAACTTGATCCAGCGCGCGGCCGACGTTTGCCTGAAAGAAAAACGGCCGCTGCTGCTGTGCGTGCGCGAAACGCCGCTCAACCTGATCCATATCCGCAACATGGCAGCCGCGGCGGAAACCGGCGCGACGATTTATCCGCTGATCCCCACGTTGTACAACCATCCCAAGAATTTTGACGCCATGGCCCATCAGTTCGCGTGCCGCGTGCTCAAGTTTATCGGACTGCCGCAGAAAGATGCGTACGTGTGGGGAAAGTGACTTTTCGTGCAAAAGATTTTCACCACGGAGGCACGGAGACACGGAGAAAGTCAAATGAGAGCAACACGGGGCTTATTCCTTCTGGGATTTCTCTTCTTGGCGCCGTTGGCTGTTCCTCAAGCCAAGCCGCCCAAAGTATTGCTGCAAATATTGCATTGCGCCGAAACGGACAAATTCGGCTTGCTGCAGCCAGTCGCAAAGCCGGACGGCATACTTCGGGTAGCATGGGCGCACAAAGTACGTACTGAGCCCTATGTGGATGAATTCTTCATTGTTCTGTACAAGTCGGCGACAGAAGGCGACATCCTGGTCTATTCACGTGAATACGCCAAAGGGAAGGTGGAGTTCCATCTCGATAACAATGCCGGGTTTGTGATCAGGCCGGATAAGGTTGAACTTATTGATCCTCTGTGGGGCATGTGGACACGGGATAACATCACGCGAAACGTCAAAAGGGCCATGCGCGGGCCGACATATTCGATCCCGGTCAAGACAATCGTTGCTCCCCTTCGAAATGTTGGCTGCTACTCTTATCCGGATCCTTAGTCTTCTCCGTGTCTCCGTGCCTCCGCGGTGAAGGCGTTCCGGATTACCTCGATTGCCGGCTTCTCCAGGTTGAACTTATCCAGTTCGTCTTCGCGCGCCCATTCCACGGCGGCGGCGTCGCCCCCGGCGCATAGTTCGCCGCCGGTCACGCGGCAGAGAAAATCAATCAACACGTAGTGATAGTGGGCGCGGCCTTCAGCGTCGCGGATGATGCGGTCCAGAACTTCCAGCACCTCGCCGGCGGTGACGATGAGTCCGGTTTCCTCTTTTGCCTCGCGCTCAACGGCTTGGCGCAAGGTTTCTCCGGCTTCCACTACGCCGCCGGGCAGCGACCATTCGCCCAGCAGCGGCGGGCGTCCGCGCTTGACCAGCAGGACGCGGCCTTGGTCCACGATGACGGCGCCCGCGCCGACGATGGGCAACTCAGGATATTCGCGCTTGATCATTCTTCTGTTTCGCTCACGCTCACGTTGGTTGCCTCGCGCTCATGGCTCAAGCGAAAAAAAAGAGCGCGGCTCGACGCTGGTGAACTTCCATCCTGCGGCGGTCTTCTCCGCGGTCAACGTGAGGCGAGCGTGCTTGCGTGCGAGAAGGGAGTTGTCGCGGGGCTCGGCTTCCATCTCGGCATCCACCAGGATGGTTGCGTGTTGCTCTTCGCCGACGGCTTCGACCAGATTCAAATGCACGCGGATGGCTTCGGTGCGGGTGAACAAGCCGGCGATTTGTTGTTTGAAGTTCTGGCCGTTTTCCATTTTGGCCAGGTCAAAGGCGGCCAGCATTTTCTTTGGGCTGCGGCCTTCAAGGCCTTCGCGAATTTGGCGGAGGAGGTGGGACGCGATGCGGGCAATGTCGTTGTCCGAGGCTGTGCTTTTGTCTTTGTCTTTGTTCTGGGCGAACATCGGCAACGACGCGGTGACAATCAGCGTGAAGGCGAACAGCGCAGGTGCTAAAGCCGGAGGGGCGAAAGAGACCTTCAACAGTTTCGTTCTGCCGGCTTCAGAAATATTTCTATCTTTCACGTTCTCCGCCTTCTGGCCCGTAGAACATGACCCAGACCGCCAAGTCGCTGGAGAAATCTTCAAAGCGATGGGCTTCACCGGCGGCGGCAAAGAGCACGTCGCCAGGAGTGAACTGCACGCGCTGGCCTTCGTTGAAAAACCAGCCGCTGCCGGAAACCACAACATAGAGTTCGTCGCGCGTGTGGGGTTCCTGGGTGTCCACGCCGCGGGGAGTGTAGATCTCCACTTGCAGGGTGCCGTAGCGAAACATCTGGGCGAACAGGTTCCCTTCCCGGCTGGGAATGGCGTTGAGCGCGTCGCTGAGTTTGAGATGCCTGACGGATGGATACTCCATGCTCGTCTCCTCTTGTGTATTCATCTATCTTGCTGCGGCCGTATTAGCAACGCCAGAGCTTATGCCGCTAAAAGTCCAGGCTCTTGCCCCACTCGTCGGCGAAGACGGTCCGCGCGGGTTCAAAGCGGCCGGCAAAACCTTTGTCCGCACCGTTTCTGTGGCCAATGGCCAGAAACGCCACCACGCGAATGCGAGCGGGAATCTTCAACAGGGCCTTGACCTTGTCTTCTTCAAAACCTTCCATGGGAGCGGTGTCGTAGCCCAGCGTTTCCGCCGTCCACATCATGGTGGTGAAGGCGATCATCACATGGCGGTTCACCCACAGGTCCACGCTGGGGGCCAGCCCGCCGGACGTACCCGGATTCCCGCCCAAAAATCTCTGCACCGACGCGCGGTCTTTGTCGCGCTTGGCGTCGTCGCCATAGCCGTGCTCACGTCCCAGGCGCAAGGATTCTTCCAGGTCGCCATTCTTCCAGCCTTCGGGATCGCCGCAGGCGACGATCACCGCGCTGGCTTCCTCCACTTTCTTCTGGCCAAACGCCGCCTGGCGCAATTTCTTTTTCTGTTCGCGATCGCGCACCACCACGAATCGCCAGGGCTGCAGATTGTAAGCGCTGGGCGCGGCCAGTCCGGCGCGAATGATCTTCTCCAGGTCGGCGCTGTGAATGGGGACTGCTTCAAAGCTTGGCGTGGCGCGGCGTTCCTGGACCACTTGACTGAGCAATTTTTCTCCCGCGACCCTGGTCATGGCGATACCCCTTGCTCTTCCGGCGAAACAATTCTTGCACAGCGCCGCGTTCTTTTTACAGAGATCACTCGCCTTAGAATCCACAACGCCACGATTCGAGGATGCTAGTTTTCGGTAACAAGCTGTGTGGCAAGAAGCCGCGCGATAAGAAGCTGCGCAGTGCAAGCTGCGTGGCCAGAAGCAGCGCGGCCCGGTTAAGATAGTCGGCGAAGATAAGATCTTCGCCCAACGTGCCGCGTTCCCTCAAAGCCCATCTTCTGCTGGTATTGATCACCCTGGTCTGGGGCAGCACCTTTGTGCTGGTGAAGCAGGCGCTGGCGGAATCGTCTCCGCTGCTGCTCAACGCGGTGCGCATGTCGCTGGCGGCGGTGGTGCTGGCCGGGTATTACCGGCGCGACCTGGCCAAGGTGGACCGCCCGGCCATTCTTGCCGGCTGCGTCGTCGGCATGTTCCTTTTTCTGGGTTACGCACTGCAGACCACTGGGTTGCAACACACAACACCTTCCAAGTCGGCATTTCTGACCGGCGTTTCCACGGTGCTGGTGCC
The DNA here is from genome assembly GCA_020072815.1 of Terriglobia bacterium. NCBI lineage: Bacteria > Pseudomonadati > Acidobacteriota > Terriglobia > Terriglobia bacterium. The sequence continues at coordinate 222,259 of JAIQGE010000004.1, forward strand.
GTTGCTGCTGGTCACATTCTGGCGGGCGAGGATTCATCCGTGGCGCGTGGTGGGAATTGCGCTGGCGCTGTGCGGACTCTTCCTGATGACCGTCCCCGGCGGGCGCCAGGGACTGGCCGACTTTGCCCACGTGAATTTCGGCGACGTGCTGACCATCGGCTGCGCGTTCGGCTTCGCTTTCCAGATCATCTTTCTGGGACGCTCAACCCAGCGTTTCCCTTTCGAGCAGATGGCGGTTTTGCAGATCGCTGTGGCTGCGCTGCTGATGAGCGTGGCGTCCCCGTTTTTGGAGCGGCCGCACATTCACTTTTCGCCGACGGTGCTGTACGCCATCCTCATTACCGGAGTTCTGGGTACGGCCGTGGCGTTTACCGTACAAGCTTGGGCGCAGCAATTCACGCCGGCCACCCATACCGCACTGATTTTCACTTTGGAGCCGGTGTTTGCCTGGGTCACGTCCTATCTCTATCTAAAAGAACGACTTGGGCTTCGCGGCGGGGCCGGGGCGCTGCTGATTCTCAGTGGTGTTCTGGTGTCTGAACTGCTGGGCGCGGTTTCCCGTCCAGACGTCGCCGTTCCTGATCCGGAACGGGGCCCGGAGCCCGCGAACGGCCCCGGCGGCGCTGGCCTGGGCGGATAACGCAAACCGCAAGTTCTGCGTCTAATAGTTTGCACTCACCTGAAACAAGAGCGTCGCCACGACAAGTTTCCATTCTATAATTTTAGTGGTGCCATTGCCCGGAGGAAGAACCCAGTATGAATTCTCGTTTTGCCGCTTTGATTGCCCGGATGAAGAACCAGCAGGCGCTTTCCACATTGGTAGTTCTGCTGACGTTGACTGTGGGAATCCTGATTGGGACCGTGCTGAGCCGGGGCGGCGTAAAGGGATACTCTTCCAAAGCAGGGACGGCATTCATGCCGATGCAGTCCCCGCAGCAGTTGAGCAACACCTTTGGCCAGGTGGCCAAGCAGATTGAACCGGCGGTGGTGAACATCAGCACGGAATCCAATCCCCGGCCGCGGCGCCGCGCGCGCGGCAACAACCGCAGCCAGGACGGCAACGATCCTTTCCAGGATTTTTTTGACCGCTTTTTCGGCGGCGGCCAAGGCGGCGGCAACGGCAGCAGCGACGATGATCAGAATCCCTTTGTCTCTCCTGACGGTCCCGGCAGCCGCCAGCGATCGCTGGGCTCGGGCGTGATCCTGGACAGCGACGGCTACATCATCACCAACTTGCACGTGGTGGACAAAGCCGACCGCATCCGCGTCAAGCTGATGGACGATCCGCCGGGCGTACTGCATGACGCTAAAGTCATCGGCTCCGACACCGAGACCGATCTGGCGGTCATCAAGATTGATCCTCCCAAGGACAAGCCGCTGGCCAAAGCCAGCCTGGGCAACTCTGACGCCATGGGCGTGGGCGATTGGGTGCTGGCCGTGGGCAGCCCCTTTGATCTGGAGGAAACCGTGACCGCGGGCATCGTCTCCGCCAAAGGACGCAACTTGCGCGGCGGACGCCAATTCCAGTCGTTTATACAGACGGACGCTGCCATCAATCCCGGCAATTCCGGCGGACCGCTGGTGAACATGGCCGGCGAAGTCATCGGCATTAACACCGCCATTTACACCCAAGGTTATGGCTACCAGGGCGTGGGCTTTGCTCTGCCTTCCAACGTGGTCAATAACGTCTATCACCAGTTGAAAGAAGGCAAGGAACACCGCGTGGAGCGCGGTTCCATCGGCGTGGTGTTCAACCAGGCCACTCCGGCGCTGGCGCGGATGTACGGCGCCAAAGGCGTCACCATCTCCGGCGTCACTGCTGGAGGCCCCGCGGAGAAAGCCGGCCTGCAACCGGAAGACACCATCACGCAAGTTGACGGTAAGCCGGTCAAGTCCGGCGACGAGCTGGTGGGTGTGATTTCCGCCATCAAGCCAGGCACCAAGATCGCCGTGGATTACGTCCGCAACGGCCAGGAAAAACACGCCAACGTTGGCGTGGCTGACCGCGCCAAGCTGTTCATTGACAGCGCGGATGCCGCGCAAGACGTCTCCGCTGAAGAGCCTAAGCCGGTTTCCTCCAAGCTGGGTGTGACCGTCCATTCGCTCAGCGACGAGCAAGCCGAGCAAATGGGGGTGACTTCGACTCGCGGGGTCATGGTCACGGAGGTCAAGCCTGACTCCTTTGCCGACGACATTGGCCTGCGGCAAGGTATGGTCGTCCTGAAGGTCAACCGCCAGTCGGTGAGTAACGAAGAAGAGTTCAAGAAAATCACTTCGCAGCTCAAAAGCGGGCAGGATGTGGTCTTCTTCGTACGCCTGCCACGCAACGCGGGTGGCGGTAACATCTTTGTTTCCGGTACTCTTCCGTAACCCGGGCCCTACAAATATCCCCTAGCGCCGGATTGCCGAAACATGGCATGATGTCGCGAGCGCTACTTCTGTACTTGAGGTGAAGGTTTTTGCGTTTTCCAAGCTGGAAGTTGTTTATCATCAGCGTGTTAGCTTACGCCCTGGCCGGCGTCAGCCAAGCCCAGACGGCGGCTCCCAAAGCTGCGGCCAGTCCGTCGGCGAGCAAACCGGCGTCCACGAAGGGAAAGACAGGCTCGCGCAAAAAGGGCAAAGGCTCCCGCCGCGGCGCCTGGAAACGCAAAGGACAACAGGCGATCAAGCCGGAACGCGTGACTGAAATCCAGGAAGCCCTCATCCGCGAGAAATACTTGACCGGCGAACCCAGCGGCAAATGGGACGCGCGCACCCAAGCCGCCATGACCCGCTATCAAGCCGACAACGGATGGCAATCCAAAGTCACCCCCGATTCCCGCGCCCTGATCAAACTGGGCCTGGGGCCGAATTACTCCCAGGCACAACTGCTCAATACTCCCACCAAGAGCGGGGCCGTCGCGGCGAACACCAGCGGTGAATCTGGCTCCAGCGGGGCACCAAAACGCTGAGAGCATTCGGCAATTGGTAGTTTGGTAATTGTTCCAACGCAAACCTTAGAGATGGGAGAAAGCCTCGTCTGCTTGAGCTTCTGTCTTGAGGGTTTTCAAATTACCCGATTACGAAGTTACTCAATTACCAAATTCAGTGAGCGAATCGCCAACCTGCAGACGCCCGACCGTCGCGTTTGACAGCCTCAGCAGACCCGCTACAATAGAAGAGTTGTTCCCGTCGCCCGCGCCGGTATGACTACTGGCGCATCCCATTGCCGAAGTGGCGGAATTGGCAGACGCGCATGGTTCAGGTCCATGTACCCGCAAGGGTGTGGGGGTTCGAGTCCCTTCTTCGGCACCAACTTTTTCTTCTCAATAACTTAGCGGCTAGGTGTCCACCTTGGTGTCCTGAAATCAATTGCTTGCGGCTGGCTCTTTCGGGGTAATGTACTTCTTCACCGCATGGCACAGGGCGGAGGGGAGGGGGGCGGGCTGCAGATGCACACCCGATCGTTGAACACACGCTACCTCTTGCTCACCTTCTGCTACCAGGGTCTCCCCGCCGTCGGCCAGGACACGGAAGAATTGGAACAACATGGTGAGGCGACCGGGGCTCATGGCCGCTGCGCTCATGCGGATCAAAACCTCATCAAAGGCCGAAAGCTCCTGGTAATAAGAGCAGGAAACGCGAGTGGTGGCCAGGGTTAGGCCTTGGGCAAACTCTTGAGTCAACTGGGGCACGTGATCGCGTATAAACATTTCCCGACAACGGCCCTGCCAGCGCACGTAATGCGCATAATAGACGTTGCCGACTATATTGGTTTCTTCAAAGCAAACACAGTGCCGGTATTCGTAGAAACGCATTTATTAGCTCCCCGTGAGAATGGAAACTGCTGCGGGCATCGGGTCGTCACGAAAACGGACTACAGCAGTCACGATTTTCAGGTTGTCCATGGCAAGGGAAACACAGCTCGGTTCCTGGAGGGAACAGGCATGAAAGACGAGGTGACTGTCCTCCGGAGCGCCCGCCTTCTTCAAGCATTCGATCGCAGTCCAAACGCGCGTAGCCGCTGTGTGCAAATCTTCTCCAGTTTGCTTGGCGATCAACTCCACCAGGGGCCAGCGTTGCCATCCCAAAAGATCACGCCAGACCTCATCGGTTCGCGCCGAAATCGCCTCCAGATCGCATGCCAACCGTCCGTGTCCGGCTACCGCAAGAGTAAGGCCATTCATGTGCGCCGCGGAGACAGACACTGCGGCTTGAACTTCCGGTTTTCCATCGGCGCGCCGCTCCACCGGTAGCGGCGACTTCAACGCCTTCTGGATCGCGCGGTCGCTGCGGCGCTTGCGGTCCGTACTTTGGTCTCTGTCGAAAACCGCCGCCAGTTCAGTGGTCGCACCCATCTCATGAACACGCCATTCCAGGGAAGCAGCTACCAAGGCATCTGGCCATGCGTGTCCCGGAGCATCGGCAACCTTATGCAATCTCAATCCGATCCAGGATTCGCGTAACACGCCGGCCGAGTCGCGAAATTCAAGGTCGTAGCAGTACGTGTTGCCTTGCTGCCATCTCTCGCGCGAGCGCGCCAGTAGCGGTTCACTTGCCTCAAGATAGCCCGGCAGCACACGGTCGATCCCCACTGGAAGCAATAACACGTGTGGCACGCAAGCCTGGATGGAATGTAGGCCGGCGTCACGCGCTCCAGCGTCACCCAGCATGAGCGTGCCCGGCAGATATGGGCTGAACCACGTCTGGTTCCGGGCAGGTGTAATCTCGGCCCACGAATGCCGGGCGCTCAGACTATGATAGCCGCTCAAGCGTCGAAAGCGCCCGTCCTGAAACAGCAAAGAGCCATACAGGTCCCGCTCCGGGTCCACTGCAATGCGCGATGCAGACACGGCAATGGCGTCTGCTGCCATATCAGGGCCATCCGCGAAACGGCAGATGCACCTGAAATGGTCCATCGCAAAAGACGTCTGGGAACTCCGGAGCACCACTTCTACTGATCCATCATCGCGAACCAACGCGGCGGCCCGGAGCGTAACCCGCGTCCCGGTTTTGATTGCCAATGGCTGCTCAAAATGCACATCTTCGAACGTCGGCAATCTCGCCGCTCCAGTAACGGCCATAGCTGCTTGAGCCATAGCCTCCAGTCCCATTACTCCTGGCAAGAGTGGCTCGCCGTAGAAAACATGGTCAAGCAAATAAGTGTCTGAACCGCTGGTGAGGTCTGAATCGACTACCAGCTCGATTCCCGCATAGTAGACGCGAGGCCGCTCCAGATAGCGCAACAGCGGCAGCGGCGGAGCAACCGTTTGCAGCGGTGAAAAGGCGCCGAGCCGGCCTGTAACGACTATGGCCACTGACGGAAGTCCGGGCGCAAGCAGCTCGCGAAACCAATGGATTCCATCTTCCGCGGTAATCGCGGAAATTCCGTCGCGCTGCAGCGAGTCTAAAACGCCCAGACGCTCGGCCATGCCTGCGCCGGACCAGGCAGATGACTCGAACACGACGCAACGACAAGCAGGGTACTGGCGAGAAAAACTCTCGGTAATCGAGACCAGGCAGCTGTTGGCCAGCGCATAATGCGCTTCACCACGCATTCCCAATCGGCCGATCACCGATCCAAAACTGAACAGCAAACGCAATCGTCCGGGATCCACGGCAGCAAGAAGGTTCCGCAAGCCTTGAACCTTCGGAGCCAGTGTGCGGCGCATCGCTGCCTCGTCCAGATCACGCAGCAACATGGGTTCATTTCGGCCAGCGCCATGAACGATGCACGTCACCAGTCCAAGAAGCGGCTCTGCTTCCCGTACTGCAGCAATCACCGCGTCGCTGTCACTGATATCAGCAGAAACGTACTTGACCTTCACCCCTGCCGTCGTCAGATCGTTGAGCTGCGTGGCGAGTTCTGCGTCCTCTTGCGGGTTGGAGCGTCCCAGAATCAGCAATTTGGCCCCGGTTTCCTTCGCCAGCGCAGAAACACATCGGGCCACAATGCCTTTACCTCCGCCGCTCACCAAAATTACGTCGCGCTCATTTAGCCCGGCGCGCTCTTGGCTGCGGTTTGCCAGAAGTGTGAAATTCCGTTGCCAGCGCCGGCCATCGCGGTCGTAACGAACTTCGACATGTTCTTGGGCAGAAGATAACTCCCGGGTAATTAACTGGCCGATGTTCATGTTGCGGGGAGCTTCGATAACCCGGGTAGAGACGTTGGAATTTTCCAAATGTAACGTTCGCGCAAACGCGCTCGCGACGGACGCTTCGGATCCGACCATAACGAAGTAGCGTGGCCCTTCTGCGCGGAGCACCGTATGTGCCCCCTCAAGAAGCAGAATTGCTTGATCTTCGATTGGACGCTCATCGAGATAGACAATTACGCCGCTGCCGGGAAATGATGGTGTCCCTTGCTCTGGCAATAAGGTGTTGGGCGAAGCGACGATCTTCCACAGTCCAGTTGCAGGAGAGGAAGCCGAAGTTGGAGGAAGATCACTGGGCCGCCATTCCACACCGAAAGCCCGGCACCAATTTGCTACTCCGGCTGGCGCCGCTTCATGTTCCGGCAAGTCTTCAGAGGAGTTGGCACGTAATTGCTCAAGGGCGCGCGCCAGTTCACCGACGGTGGCATCCGCATATTGCAGTGGACGGGCCGGAGGCATCGCGCCAACCTTGCGCGCGGCAGCGGCGACAACTTCCGCAACAATGATGGAGTTGAGATGCAAGTCGCGCAGCAGCCGCGCCCCCTCTCCTATCGCGGATTCGGGCAGTTCCGTCCGTTGCGCGATGAGAGCCCGCACTGCGCTGATGGCGTCGGGCGCGATATTTAGTTCTTGAACCTCACTTTGCTCTACATTTTTCTGACTACCGTTCATTCTGGAGACTTCTTGCGTGCTCATTTCGCCTAAGGAGGTAGCCGGAGCCAGCTCGCACGGATTGGTGAAGAAGGCTAATGGATGATCAAAATCGAAGGGACGGTTAAAACGTCCTTCGAATAATGCTTCCAGGCGGACGGGCACACCCAGTGCGTAAGCTGCAGCGGCCGCCTGTAGCAAGCCACGTATTGATGAGCCGCAGGCATCCAGGGGAATAACTGGAGCCGCATTCGGCGACTTGACTAAATTTGTGAGCACACGTCCCGGTCCAACTTCCAGGAACAGCTCAACGTCTTCAATGCAGCTCGCCAGGGCTTCTGTGAACTTAACGGGCGCCGTGAGCTGATCGATCAGCAGCCGGCGCAGGTTAGAATCTCTCTTCAATTCAACGCCTGAGATGGTTGAGATTACGCGACGTTGGATCGACGTAAGCGGCAAAGAGCTGACAGCCCTCTCAAACGCGACGCTTGCTGGAGCCATCAGTGGTGAATGGAAAGCGTGTCCGGCCATGAGGACCGTCCCACTCCAACCCGAGTTTTGCGCGCGCCTGACTACTCGAAGCACGGCATTTGTTTCCCCAGAGATAACGTTTTGTTCGGGCCCATTAAGGCACGCCAGCACCACCGAGTCGCCGGCGATCAAACCCTTGATTGTCTCAACTGGAGCTGCAATGCTTGCCATGGCGCCCGCTGGACCACTGACCTCCGCCATCAAGCGGCCGCGTGTCTGCGCCAACGCCAACAGCGACTCTTCGTCAAGCGCGCCTGCCCAACAATATGCCGCCAGTTCGCCCAGGCTATGACCAAGCCCCAGCGATGCTTCAATCCCCAATCGCCTGAGCGTGCGCAGACCCGCGAGCTCAGCGGCAATGATTGCAGGCTGCGCAGTAAGAGTGGAGGCTGAATCTGCATCCTTGGGTAAAGCGGCTTGCCTATAAAGCTCCCTAAGTTCCCTGAAGCGCTTTCCAAACGCTCCGGGGCCCGAACGCACTGGGGAAGCTTGACCCGGAAAGAGGAAGGCGATACGCGGCTTTTCCCCGGCCGCGCTGAGGAATATCCCGTTCTCGTCATCGAAATGACGAGTCGTTCCCTGGCCCAGCAGACGCGCAACAGACTCCAGACGTTCCGTAAACTCTGAGGGCGTGCTTGCCACAACCGCCGCACGCCACCGCCCTGCGCCAGCCCGTTTCGCAAGCGCAGCGGATACATCCCCGAGTTCAGAATAGGAGAGAGAGCTCGACAATTTTGCCAATTCTCCGGCCTTCACAGCCAGATCAAAACAGCTGTCGGCATCCAGAACAAAGAGCTCGCAGTCCTGATCGCTTGCCAGAAGCGTTTCCTCGGGCGGCGAGAAGCTGGTCCGACGCTCTACATCGGAATGCAACGTTACGTGAACGTTAATACCCCCAAAGCCGAAGGAGTTGACTCCCGCGCGCACCGGAAGGGCGTCCGGCCAGGGCTCCGCCTGCTCGAGAACTCTAAGAACCGCTTCGTCACCTTCAAGCTCGGGTCGGGGACGGCACACACCGGTCGTCGGCGGGAGGGTCCGGCGATGAACCGCTAGAGTCGCTTTGATCAGCCCTGCTATACCTGCCGCGGCTTTGGTGTGGCCGATATTCGCTTTGACAGAGCCCACAGCCGCAGGTGGCGTTTTGTTCCCAGCGGCTTTGCGCGCGGTCGTCAAAGTCTGCAGCTCGACTTCGTCTCCTATCGGCGTCCCGGTGCCATGGCCTTCGAAAAACGCAACCGTCTCGGGGCCATATCCTGCGTGAGAGTAGGCGCGTTCAAGGGCCAGCATTTGCCCGTGCGTCTCCGGCCTGGTAATGCTGCCGGCGCCGTCTGAGGAAATACCCCATCCCTGAATGACAGCGTAAACCTGTCTTTGCTCACGAACCGCGTCTTCGCGCCGCATCAGAACGACAAACCCGGCGCCTTCGCCAGGGAGAAATCCGCTGGAGTGGCGATCATAAACAAGCATTCCATTTCGGGCCAATGCACCGGCTTTGGCAAATCCCACCAATTCAAACGGATCCAGACTCAAATCAACCCCGCCGGCCAAGGCCGCATCCAGTTCCCCGGATTCCAAAGCAGAGCAGGCGCGGGCTACAGCCAGCAATGACGAGCAGCAGGCGCCATCCAGCGTGTAGCCGCCGCCGCCCAGATGGAAGTAGCTGCAAATTCGACCGGCAATGGTGTTAGAGAGTGCTCCCGCTAGGGTCTCCTCGGTTACGGGAGCGAACGGCGCCTTGTACCCCCGTTCCAGTTCACCAAGAAAACGAATGCGGTGCTGCTCATCCCATTGTTCGTCGCGGAGATGCGCATCCACGAGGCGTCGCACATAGGGCCAACGCAGGCGGAGCGTCGCGGCGCGGGAAAATTCTCCAGTCAGAGTGTTTCCGAGAAGCACTCCAGTGGTCTCCTGCGGCAATGCACCGGGTTGGTCCATGCCGGCGTCCCGAATGGCCTGATCGGCAACATCCAGGGCCAGCCAATGCGCCATGTCGACGCTGCGGAAGATAGGGCCGGAAACCCGAAAGCGCATGCGGTCAAATTCGTAACCCTGGATCAACGCTGCCTCGGTTGAATAGAACGAATCCGGAGTGGCGGGATCGGTTGCCAGATAGTCGCGCAAGGAGAGCCGTTCTGGGGGCATGCGGCGAAACGCGCGCCTTCGAGCCAGCACGTTCTCCCACAACTCATTTGGACTGCGCGCATCGGGATAGCGACAGGCCATTCCGACAATCGCGATGCCGCCCTTCATATCCCTCCTCCACGATGGAAATCATTCTTGCTGTGAGTCGCGCCGCACCATGGCCTCGACTCCTTTCAAACTGCGTACCTCAAGAGGCTCCGTCATACGCAGTGCGCGGCGTATTTGAGGCTGGGGCAACCGCACGCTTTCCAGCGCGCCAGTAGAGCAACATGGCCATGACGATAGGAATGGTAACCACAGAGTTGTAAAAAAGATGAAGTTCGATCCGCGGAAACACGAGTTGCAGCACTGAAGTCGGCTCCTTTGCCCCAAAGAAAAAAACTCCGCGCTGCGCCTGGATAAAAAGCAGCGTGTGTTCAAAAACATGCCAAATTCCCACCACCAACGCAGTTTTCCACCAGATTCGCGCGACTCCGGAAAAGGCAGGGAGCAACAGCAACAAGCCCGCCAGCGTGAGCACCGCAAAACCGAAATGCAACCATTCGCTATGAATCAGCCAGGGATAGACCTGGCCCAAAAGGCCCAGCGCGTGATGGCGTTCGAAGCCCATCACATAAACCTGGTAGGCCTGGACGATGTGCTCCAGCCAGTGCGCAAGTATCAGGCCGACAAAAAGCATTTGCATAAGATGACGCTGAGTATTTTTCATCTTCTTTCCTCCAGCAAACACATTGCTTTAACGGGCGACAAGATATCGTCCCGGGCTTCTGTCCTCCAAACTTCCCTTTTTGGGCTTGCGAAACTGCTCACGTATCCGGTATCTCCAATCCTCGTAAGCGGGCTCGTCCCCGGCCGTGGCCTGGCCAAGAGCTTGGTCCGCGATGACAGCAGCTTGATGTAGTGAAAGACCGCAAATTATTCGGCAGGCGGACTCTGTATGCGGCATGGGATTGCCTGCGTACTCTCTGGTCTTGGCGGCGAACACTGCACCCTGGGCAAGATGGCTCCGGTACCCAGTTGACAATTGCAGCAAGCCTACGATTTCCTCTTCATCACATCCGCCAGCATAGGCGCAAGCCAGCCCAACGCCGCTCCACAGGTCTCCTCGGCGTGTTTCCGGAAAGCCCGATATAATGGCGGAGATCCACTGCGGGTCAGCGCCGGATACAAACCACATGCTGCGTCCCAAGCCTTGGTCAAATGCCCGTAAGGCATACCCCTGAAGCAGAGCCGGGCGCCAGGTTCCATTCGCATAGCGCGGCCAGTGAAAATATCCTTCGTGAAAGCCGAACCCGTCGTACGCCAGCCAACCTAACAGGGGATCGAGTTCGGAGAACCTGCGGCGCAACCTCAGTCGCAGACGCGCCATAGACCAGCCTGCACCCACGTGCACCATATATCTGTGTTGCCGCCCGGGGCCGGCCAGAAAAGCCGGAAGAAGCAGGTCAGCCCAGGGCCGAAGCTGATCCAGAAGGTCCATCGCCATGGCTGCTCCTTCGTAGGCGAAGCCCCTGAATTCCAATTCCACTGTTTCCAGTCGGCCGGTGAGGGCAGACTCTCGTGGGTTCTCCAAAACCGCCTGATAGCCTTGCCGGAATGCTTCTCCTATCCGCTCCAGGTGCTCGCGTACGCTTGCACGCGGTACCCGGAAGCCGCGACGCGCGAACGTCACCTCTTGAGGTGCAATGCTTAACAATTTCTTCAACAAAAAAGACATAATCGAATAGCCTCAGGTTTGCGCCCTCAGCTCTAGCAAGCTAGTTACCGCTGCTGACTGATTCAGGAATGTGCCTAGCAGCCGCGGCAACTCGGGACGGTACAGAGGCTGGCCTGAAACTGCGAACCCAATCCGCCAATCCTCGAGCGCCGGTTACGACCGTCAGCGCAAAAAACAAGCCGAAAGCCACGTGCATGGAAACCAGGAGTCCATAGACCGAAGCAACGAGGACCCCAAAAACCACCTGGCTGCGGGCGCCAAAGGGTGTGGTGGCTGGATCGCTGATCATGTAGAAACTGAACAACACGAAGGCGACGCCGGTCATTGGATTCAGCGCCCCCAGGAGCGCGGTTCCCAGCAGCAGGTTGCGAATAACTGCTTGCGCGAGAAAGCCACCCCACCAGCCAAGGATCAATGGCAGGCGGCCAGTAAAACGCAAATTGATCAGCGTTCCCGAAACACAGATGAAGGCGGGCAATATCCAACGGCCCATTCCGCTCAGATTTTCACTGAAATGATACGGTGGAGCGATTCCGACCCAGGGAAACAGCAGCAAGGTAACGGTGATGCCGAAATTGGAGGGATTCAGAAAATGGCGGGGGCGACCGTCCACCCTAAAACGAAAGGTTGCCTTGGAGGCGATCGCCACCATTGAAGCAAAGATGACCGGCAAGATCCGGTCACTGGAATACAGCAGCATGGCAACCGCTAACCCGGTGATGTGGGCGGGGAGCAGGAAATCGACCGTTTGGCGCCAGCCACCGAGAAAACGTGGGGTACGGCCGTGCTCCTGGGCAGCGCACCACTCAAGGAACAGCTCACACGCGTAAGCTGCAAGCAGGGATAAGCACGGTTGTGCCAAGGATTGTTCAAATCCGAAAAAAGTGTGCCCCAGCAGGTTGAACACAGAGATAGCAACGGCAAATCGTCTTAAACCACCGAGTCGCCGCGCATCCGCCCATTGCTCGTTGAAAGTCATCGGTCAGTACTCCCGAGGAGGACGGTGTGCCAGCCCGGTGCCAGGCTGGTCTCCAAGTGCCGAACCATGCCCATCCGATCGCGCCAGTCGATCTCGATTCGCAGATTCTTTGCGCCTTGTGTACCCAGTCCGAAGTGGATGTCAGGACTGCTTTTTCCGGAATGTCCGTTGCCCCCGTCAACTTGTTTGACCAGCTTTCTGCCGTCGCGGAGGTATACAGTCGCGCGTGCGCCGATTGCAGGCGAAGCTGTCCGTTGGCTCTTGAGGCCTCTGTAGATTGCGGTCCGGGTGGGCGCTGTGGGAACCAGCAAGTGCAGACCCAAGAAATCCCCGACAGGCTCGCTGCGGTTATGAAAGAAAACCGAGTCGTTCCACTGGTTCGCGAGTGCAAAGTCCAGGCGGCCATCTCCATCCACGTCAGCGACAGCGATGCCGCGCGTAACCAAGGGTTCGCCAAGACCAATGCTCGGTCCGAAGTCGAAGTACCTGCCCAAGGCGGAGCGAACATAAAAACGATCCTGGTTGCCGCCGCTCAAATCGTCACCCGGCTGAAAATGGGGCCAGTGGCCAGGATTGTGCAGCATCAGATCATTCCCCATAGCCAACTCCTGCAAGTCCGGCCAGCGGTTCCTGGCGCCTTTAAGAAAACCCGTAGCTTGGAGTATCTGCGGGTCGCCTTGATTGTCGAAGTCGCCAAAGCGCACGTCCCACGACCATCCGCTTCGTGCCAATCCTAGACTTTCACTGCGCTCCTCATAGGGCGCAATCCCCGATCGGAAAGCATCGAGATCCCCTGTGCTCAAATACACCAAATTGCTTTCTTCCAGGGCATAGCTGTCCGTAATGTTGCCGACTATGATGTCGGGCAGGCCATCCCCGTTGATGTCAGCGCAATCCACACCCATTCCTTTGAATGAATCCTGGCCAAGCACCTTGGATTTGGGAGTAGTCCAGCCGTGACGGCCTCGCAGCGGTTTGAACGCAACATGACCTGGACTAGACGCGTTATAAAACAACCGGTCAGGACCAAAATCGTTGGCAATGTAGAGCTCCGGCCGGAGGTCTCCGTCAAGGTCGCAAGCTGCCATTGCCAACGTCCAACCTGTCCCCAGATTCGGCTCCGTGATCGGTTCGAACGTGACACTGGGTTTTGCACCCGCTGTTGCCGACTTCCATAGTAGAATTGGCTTGCTGCCGCCATTCGTGGCACGTGACATGGAATTCTGCATCTCCGCCGGTCCGTCAGAACCCAGGACCACAGAACCATCAGGGAAATAATTGCCAAAAATCAGGTCAGCGTGTCCATCGCCATCCAGATCTGCCACCAAGGCAGCATTGGTGTACCATCTCTCGCCGCCCGCGACCAGCTCCTGAGGCGTGAAAGAATCGGCCGATAAGACTTGCGCGCTGTTTTGCTTGCGCAGAAAAGCGACCGGAGTCCGTCCCCAGTAGTACACAATTACATCCATCAAGCCATCTTCATTGAGGTCCGCAAACAGGCAGCCCATGGGGGCAGTGTGGACAGCATCGTAGGTAAGCGAAGTCGGGAAGAGGCTGAAAGACTCGTAGCGCGCACCAGTTCCCGGAACCGGCATCACCTTCACATCGTCGGTTCGAGGATCCACCAGGCAGGCGTCATTGGAAAGACCATCGCCATCCAAATCGCCCAAAGCGATGCCAGCGCCCACAGTGGAAATCCACGACACAATTCCCTGAAAACGTGGATTCACTTTGCGAATACTCTTCCCCGAAATCCCAGACCGGGGGAAGATCGCGCGTTCGAAGCGAAACCGCTTCGCTATGGAATCCGACTCGCGCGACGAAAGCCGGGGAAGACGTGCGGCCCAGCCAATTGCAACCACGGCCGACCACACGACCAATAGTTTCAGATATGGCCTATCGAGGAAGCTTCGTTGGAGAGTTCTCATTTGAATCACCAGCGCGTTTGCTTCGGCCTCAAGCCGATTTCCTCAGGTTGCCGTCCTTGCCCAGCAGGAATGGAAAGTTGAGCAAAACGGGGGGATCCGTGGTGGCCGGGGCTCGCAGCACGATGTCCTCGCATTCAACGGTGCCTGAGCCGATGGTGACCTGCTGGCCGCCGCCTCGCAGCGCAGATTCATAACGAAAAAAGTCATCCACGGTGCGCGGCCATGGCATTCCCAAGGCCATTACGTAATATTGCCCTTCGGGAACTTCAGATATCGAATACTTGCCGGGCTGGAGAATCGTGGCACACGCCACTGGCTTTCCTTCCGGGATCGGGGTTGGGAACAAGCCTATAAATATAGGACCCGAAAATGATGCCGGGCCGCGCACCTGTCCGACCACTTTGGCTTGAAGCAAAGGAACCGGCGTGGCTTCCCTCTGCAGGCATTCCAGCAGATTTTTTGACGGCGATCGCTGCAGCATCCGCAGCTTGGTCGGCGAGACGCCCAGCACTCCGGAAAACCTGCGTATAAAGGTTCCCAGGCTGCTGTACCCGACTTCCAGACAAATTTCCGTCACGCTAGTATCGCTGCTGAGGAGCAAACGGGTAGCGGCCTCAACCCTGAGCTTGCTGACAAAGCGGCAAGGGGACAAGCCGGTTACTGCGCGGAATGTGCGATTGAAATGATACCGGCTCATATATGCGACCGATGCCATATCTGCCAACGAGATGTCCTCGTCCAAGCGCTGCCGAATTGCGCCTATCACTCTCTGCACAGCATGAGAATGAAATTCGATCGTATCGGGCCGCTTCCGGGTGCGATTCTGCGACTCTAACATCACCTGCGTCCCTCCCTGGAACCCAGCCCGCCGTCGGTCGACTTCCCAATGCGGTAGGCCGAATTAGTAAGGCAAGGTATATTCCCGATTGCTCCCTCGCAATGGTCCTGGAGATTCAAAAAGGGTCCGGTTCTAGACGGCCATATATCGATCATTCTTGAGCCGAAGATCGGGAAAGCGGCCTGAAGATGCATAATCGCCCACCGATGCACCGCATGGATGATGGGGCGTCCGACATTGTCGGTCTAACCGTTAAGAAGCACGTGATGATCGAATGGCGGACCTTCAGCGGCGTGGTAGTCGACGTTTCCGAGTTTACGGAAGCGATTCATGCAGAAAGTCATGCGTGAGCGTGGGTTTCGTGAGTGTTTAAGTAATAACGGAATCGGCATCGCCATCCCGCCATTCAGCTTGGCAAACGCCCCACGTACAGCCTTCTCGCTCGAATTGAAAACTTGATCCACTGGGCCCGCAAGGAAATGCGCCATCTCAGCAGCCAAAGCAAACCCAGTGCGACGCACGCCCCTCCATGATGGACACTGCTGACGGACCGTCACTGCAGCGAATGCGCGCGGTAGTACCAAGCTATCGCTTGTTTGGCGGAGTCGCGCTTGCTTCCACGCCGGTCCGTGCTACGCTTTGCTGCCCATTAGGAGGTACCAAACAGGGAGCTCGGCTGGGGCGGTCGTCTTCTGCTCATGCTCGCAGCTTCGTGGCGGCTGCGCACCTTGAGCTTCTCTAACAGGCGATGTACGTGGTGCTTGACGGTGCTTGCGGCAATGCCGAGATGACTGGCAATCTCTTTATTGCTCAGACCATCGTTGACCAACTGCAGAATCTCGCTTTCTCGCTCGGTAAGCGGTGCGCCGGTAATCTTCTGCTCTCTGCGGCTCAGCCGGCCGATCGCATCCACGACGATTTGCGTGATGTGGCCCGAGGAAACAGTCTGGTTATTCCGCAACATCTCCAGAGTACTGATCAAATGGGTGATTCCCTTGTTGCCGGGAACGCATGCGCAGACGCCTGCTTCGATGAAACGCACAAGCTCTGTATCCGTGCATTCGTTGCTCAGCAGCACGATTTTGGAAGCCGGAAATTCAGCCCGCGCCCAACGCGAGCTGGCGATCACTGCTTCCGCATCCGGCAATGACGTGATCAGGACGATGGCGGCCGTCTCACTCGAAAGGGGGCACTCTCGCTGGTAGCTCTTCACCTGCCACCCGTGCAGCGAAAGTGCCGAAGCAAAGATCTCGT
This sequence comes from Terriglobia bacterium, assembly GCA_020072815.1. NCBI lineage: Bacteria > Pseudomonadati > Acidobacteriota > Terriglobia > Terriglobia bacterium. The sequence goes on from JAIQGE010000004.1 coordinate 238,433, forward strand.
GGTAAAGACGATCCATGCCGACGTTGACTAAAACCTTGCCGTCTTGTTTCATACACTGCATCCGGAATACAGCTGAGGAACCAAGCCAAGCCTAAGGGAAGGGGCAGGCTTATAGCCAACAAGACGACAGATGTCAAGAAATATATATTGTTGGCTAACTACCCTACGACCTTTGGCGTAACTCGATCAATGGAAAGGATGCGCCAGATCCGCCACCCATTCGACGTTGATCGTGGGTCATTATGCTCATCATCGACTCTTGTCGCTTTGACTCTTGTCACTTTCGAGATTCGGTTTGACCCAGAATCTCAATAGCTTCCAATCGCCGTTTTTGTTCGTTACGGACAGATCTTCAAACGTCTTACCATCAGTGCATTTGGCGGCAAAAACGAACCTATATACTCCCATACTCTTTGTAGCGTCTGAGAGTTCTCGGCCAATCGCCTTGCCGCGTTGCTGAGCAACGGCTTGGCAGGCTTGAACCCACTGTTCTCTCGTCATTTGGTGCGTGGTTGAGTCAAACAAGTCATAGATATCAGAGTACTTGCCTTGGTCGAACATCGCTAATACCGAGTCGGTGAACGATCTCGCATCTGCTGTCCTGTCTTGCGTCCGTGCCAACAGTGAGAAGACCAGGACTGTGAAAAGAAGCGTCACCTTGGCTGCATCTTGAAGGATCTTGAGAGAAGCCGACCGAGTTTGCATGTGAACCTCACTAGTTATAGTGAATTGAAGTCCCCAACTCTGACGAGCATGGCGAAACTCTACTTCTCCACGAGCACAACGGCGCCCCAGTAAAAGGTGAAGAGGATTCTTGGATCGAATCTTCCGTTGAGCCAAGCGCATCTTGCGCGACACTAAAAGGGACATATAGCTGAAGCAAGAGAATAGACACGAACGCAGCCCGCATACGACGATTCCAATGCTAGTTTTCCCGGATCGAACCGTAGTTGAACCATGTCAGTTTCCAGGTGCCTCCGTCGTTGGCGAGAAGCATGAATTCCAGCCCCCGAGCGCTTTTCGTCGATTCCACGCCACTCCAAAAGAGCACGTATTCCCCCGGCGACTTAGAAATAAAGGGTGCATCTTGAGCATATAGGGTTCTTAGCGTCTGTCGCGACGTGGTAGTGCCCACGCGATCACGTTGAGCGGATAGTCTGGCGATAAAGTCTTTGCGTGATGCGATTGAACGGAAGGACGCAGATGTTGCCTGGTCGTAAAATCGGCCGAAGTCTCCCGCATCCAGAATCTTCAACCACATAGCCAATGCAGTTTTTGCGTCGTCAGCGCGGTCTGCATCGTCACTGACTCGAACGAACTCCAAATCGTCGCTTGGATCGTCGGTCATATTCGTATCGACCAAGCGATCGGTGATCATCTTTAGTTCAGTATGGAAAGGTTTCTTGGCGGTCGCTTTCACGATGCGGTCACAGCCGTTGCCATTACAAAACGCGAATCTGCCATCGACCTTCATCACTCCTCGTGCGGCGTCGTACACAGCGTCGAGGACGTACCCCCATGTAGTCTGGAACATAGGCTGAAACAAAGAGTCCTCTGGGAACAACCAACAATTCCGGTTGTCAGTGGTCATCCAAATGCTAGCGGTGGTGCGAATCCATTCCCCTTCAACTTTGTTTGTGCCCGGGATGGTGCTCAGGCGTATTCGGCGCTCGGAAATGGTGAGAGCCGAACACTCCTGCTGCTGAACGGAACCGATGGCGTCGACCGAGCCGGCAGACCACAATCTCAACATCGCTGGAGGAGCTGGCGAGGACTGGCTGGACGCGGGAACGAGTCCAATACAGAAAACGAAGAGTACTCTGCACACTGAGTCCATCATGGAACTCCAGGAAAGTGCCATCCGGGGCGAGATTATCGCGAAAGCATCGGGCAATTCCTCTCCCGGATTGCTGAATTGCTAAGGCCGGTTCGGTCCACGCGTTAGCGCAGAGACGCCACGTCCAAGGCGCGTCCGCGAAGCGTCCTCCCCAA